>JBGTDB010000528.1:0-3096 GCA_041748515.1 Phycisphaerae bacterium | reverse complement strand
GCCAGGCCGTATCCGTGACGCCGGACCTGATCGGCTATCCGATCGACATCCGAGTTCTATATGGCGATCAGCAGGTCTTTATTCGGCAATTGACCGACCTGCGGAACATGGTACTGGCCCGTCCGCAGGATATCGATGCGACGTTTGTTCTGGCGTATGCCCATTATTCGATCGGCGAGCCGGACAAGGCGGCGTCGCTGTTTAAGACACTGGCCGTCGCCGACCCGAACGACGATTTGTACGGAAAATTGGCAAAGGCTGCCGAACGCGGACAGGAAATCCTCCGCACGCGTGAGCAGGCCGCGCCAAAGGGCCAATAATTCCAACGGACCGCATCACAAGGCATGTGCGACAGGGTTTTCGCCCCGGGGGGCGAGCGGATGCTACGTCCGTCCCCCCGGGGCGGAATCTTCAGGTGCTGAGCTCCACCCTCAGCGTGTCTTTTGTGACCTCCACGGTCTCCGCCGTCGGAGCCATGAATTTATTGGCCGAAATAATCATACCGATCGGAAAAACGTCGGCATTCAACGGTCCGTTCCCTTACGGTCGCGACTCGGAAAGTGACACGGCTGTCCCCAACGCGTCTGTCACCCGAACGTCCGCGCGGGCTGAAGCCCGCCGCTCGCTAGGAGAGCACTTTCTCCAGCCGCTCCAGCGCCCAGTCGCACTCTTCCTTGGTGATGCAAAGCGGCGGGGCCAGGCGCATGGTCTGTTCGTGGGTGTCCTTGCAAAGCATGCCCATTTCCATCAGGCGCTCGCAGTACGGCCGGGCCTTGCCGGCTTCCTTCTTGAACTCGATGCCCACCCACAGGCCGCGGCCGCGGATGTCCATGATCTTGTCGGTTTTGATCGCACGCAGGCGGGAGAACAAGTAATCGCCCATCTTACGGGCGTTGTCCTGATATTGGTTGGTCTTCAATATTTCGACGACTTTTCTGGCGATAGCGCTAGCCAGCGGATTCCCGCCGAAGGTGCTGCCGTGATCGCCCGGGGTGAAAACGCTGAGAATCTCTCGCGAGGACACAATGGCCGAGACCGGCATGATCCCGCCGCCGAGGGCCTTTCCGAGAATTACGATGTCGGGTTTTACTCCTTCGTGCTCGCAGGCAAATGTGTATCCGGTACGTCCAAGGCCGGATTGGATTTCGTCGGCGATGAATAGAATTTTTTTCTCGGTGCAGAGATTGCGAACTTCATTCAGATAACCAGTCGGCGGTACGATGATGCCCGCCTCGCCCTGAATCGGCTCGACCAGAAAGGCCACCGTGTTCGCGTCGATCGCCTTTCGCAGGGCTTCGACGTCGCCGTACTTGACGATCTCAAAGCCGGGCGTGTACGGACCGAATCCATTGCGGGCCTGTTCATCCGTACTGAAACTCACGATGGTCGTCGTCCGGCCGTGAAAGTTATCGCTGCAACAGATGATCTTGGCCTGGTTCGCCGGCACCCCCTTCTTGGTGTAACCCCACTTGCGGGCGGTCTTGATGGCCGTCTCGACGCCCTCGGCGCCGGTGTTCATGGGCAGCACGGCCTCCATGCCGCAAAGCTCGGCCAGCTCGCGGCACATGGGGCCGAGCTGATCATTGTGAAATGCCCGTGAAGTCAGCGTCACGCGGCCGAGTTGCTCCGTCGCGGCGGCAATCAGGTCCGGGTGGCTATGACCGAAATTGACCGCCGAATAGGCCGCAAGCATGTCCATGTATCGCTTGCCGTCCACGTCGGTGACCCAGACACCCTCGGCCTCACGCACGACGACGGGTAGCGGATGATAGTTGTGGGCGGCAAATTGCTCGACCAACTCGATGTGATCGTGGCCACTACCGGTTTGGCCTGCCGCGGGCTTGCTCTGTACGGTGGTCATTTCTCGTAATCCTGATGGTCCGTGTATGCTTATGGTTTCGGGCCTTGTTCGCGCCAATCGCGACCGCCTGAAGGCACAAGTATAGGGGCGGTAACCAGCGACGGGCAAGGGCGAACATTCGTTTCCATGGCGAAGACTATTCGATCCCATGGCGTCAATTGAGGTAAAAACCGAAGGTCATTCGGTTGGTCTGCCGGCAGGGCCGATGGGTTCAAACGATGCACGTGGGCGTTCTTGAATCAGAACTGGTTGTTCAACGGCCGATTGACGAAGTATTCGGCTTCTTTTCTGACGCCGGAAACCTGGAGCGGATCACGCCGCCCTGGCTCCAATTCGAAGTCCTGACGCCACAGCCGATCGAAATGGGCATTGGTACGAGAATAGACTACAGGCTTCGGCTCCATGGCCTCCCGCTTCGCTGGCAGAGTGAGATTACCGACTGGTCGCCGCCTTACAGGTTCGTCGATGAACAGCGCCGCGGCCCCTACCGACGATGGATTCACACGCACACTTTCCGCGAACAAGGCGGCGCCACACAGGTGAGCGATCATGTCGCATACGCCGTTTGGGGCGGGCGCCTTGTAGATCGACTCTTCGTTAGTCGGGATCTGCGGAAGATTTTCGCTTATCGCGGCACACGGTTGCCGGAGATTCTCGGCGCGAAAGCCGGGGCGTAGATTGGGGAGCGGCTTGAAAGAGAACACAGTCGGTGGTTTTCAAAGGAGATTTGCCATGCAAAAGGTCAGTCTTGCCCAGAAGCTTTCGACATTTGAGGAAGCCTGGGTTCCCAGAATCGTCGGGGAACTCAACGGCCAGCATGTCAAGGTCGTCAAACTCCTGGGCGAATACATCTGGCATCACCATGCCGATGAGGACGAATTGTTTCTCGTTGTTTCCGGGCAGATCGACATCCACTTCCGCGATCGGGTGGTGTCGCTTGACGAGGGAGAATTCTGTATCGTTCCTCGTGGCGTCGAGCACAAACCGGTCGCTATGGAACTCGCAAGCGTCATGCTGTTCGAACCCGCCTCGACGCGCAATACCGGAAACGTCAGACATGCCATGACGATTGAGGCGTCCGAGTTGGAGCGGATTTAAGACTGCCGATGTGAGCAGCGACCTTGCCGAAATCTTCGGCGAACGTTGCTTACGGAGTTTGCGATGCGATATTCAATATTTGCAATCCACCATTCCCTGAAAGCGCTACACGCTCCAGCAGTCCGAGCAGACATATC
>JBGTDB010000527.1:0-6635 GCA_041748515.1 Phycisphaerae bacterium | reverse complement strand
ATCGGCGAGGACGGCCGCGGGATCGTTCTCAAGCCGCTCTCGAAGTTGATCGGGGTCGAAGTAACGCAGGACGTAAAAGTCGTCGGCCGAAGCGGGCTCATATCGATCCGCCAAATGAACCGGACCCAGGGTCTCGGATTTCTGGGGCGTCTTGATCGAGAAGTTCCAATCGGACACTTCGATCCGCTCAATACGGGCGGCGCTGTCCCCTTCGCGCGAGACGAGATAGTCGCCCTGCTTCACGGCCAGGCAAACGTCTAGCGTGCGAAGGGCTCGACGTACCGGCCGTCCACCAGCGAGGCCCGCCTCGGAGAGGAGCTCGTCCAGGCCTTCGCGATCGCCAAATGCCGTTCGGTAGAGTTCGGTGACTTGTTTCCGGAATTCGTCGCACTCGCCCAGGGCCAGGAGAAACGTCCCGGCCATCGGGAGCACATCCCTGGCGGAACTGCGGGCCATCAGCGTTTCGACGGCCGCCCAGGCAAGGGCCTCGGCTTCGGACCGTTTCTGTCGGGCCGAAAGTTCGTCAAGAACGGGTTGATAACGGGCGAGGTTTCCGGGGGTGGCCTGAGGTGATTCAACAAGGCGCATCCATTCTTCTTCGACGCGGGCCACGCCGCCGCTGCCTGCAAGCTGCACTAACGTTTGAGGTTCTACTAATTCGTTCATGGATATCCTGAATAATCGACACCAAACTCCGAGCCGGGCAGTATCGCACGCCCGGCCCGGTTTGTCGAGGGTCCGACTTGGCAATTGTTTCAGCTTACAAAGTGGGAAGTAGCGGGGTAGCCGCAGGGGGATGGCGCTCAGATAAGATTCACTGCATGGTGGTGGCCAGACAGCCCCGGCGGAACTAAACCTTTCCAGGCGCTATCGGCAACAGGATGTGCGCGAACCATGTGCCGGCCGCGACAAGGCCGTTTGGCCATCCCCCCTCCAGCCTTCTGGAGGGTTACATCGCGTTAAAACAAGCGGTCGTAGGGCGGCATCAATTCGCGACGGCCAGGGACTCTTCAAACAGCCGGAGGCCAACCTCTAACTGGGCTTCGTTGATGCAAAGCGGTGGACAGAAGCGGATAGCAAACTCGCCGCATGGGAGCAGCACAAGGCCGCGCTCAAAAGCCGATTCGATGATGCGCTTTCGCAGTTTGACGTCGCATTTTCCGGTTCGACGGTTTATGACGTCCACGGCGCACATGAGGCCCAGGCCGCGCGGCGGGCTGATTGTTTTCCTGGACTCGGAAATCTGCCGCAATCCGGACATCAATCGCTTGCCCAGCTTGTCCGCGTTGGCCATATAGGCCGAGCCGACCAGATCCAACGTCGCGACGGCCGCGGCACAGGCGACCGGGTTTCCTCCGAACGTGCTGCCCTGGGCACCTTCCGGCCAGTTCATTACGTCGGCCCGGGTCAGCACGATGCCCAGCGGCATTCCGCTGGCCAGTCCCTTTGCGAGCAAAATGATGTCGGGGACCGCATTCTCGAAATGCTCGAAGGCGAACCATTTTCCCGTGCGGCCGATGCCGGTCTGGATTTCGTCGCACACCATGAGAATGCCATGACGATCGCAGATGCGACGAATCTCGGAAAGGAATTCTGGCGGCGGAACAATGTAGCCGCCCTCCCCCTGCATCGGCTCGACGAAAATCGCGGCCACTTCGTCAGGTGACATCTGATACTTGAAAAGTCGGCTCTCGATCGAATCAGCATCGCCGTAAGGAACATGGGTGATCATCGGCACCAGAGGGCCGAAACCGGCTCGCTGCCGAGCCTTGGAACACGTCAGGGACAACGCCCCCATGGTGCGGCCGTGAAACGCCCCGTGAAAACCGATGATCCATTTTCGTTTTGTCGAATATCGGGCCAGTTTGATCCCGGCCTCGACGGCTTCCGCCCCGCTGTTGGTCAGCAGAACCCGCTTCTCGCCGGGCCAGGGAGCGATTTTGGCCAGCCGTTCCATGACTTCGATCATGGACGGGTAATAGAAATCGCTCCCGCAAATGTGAATCAGTGCTTGGGCCTGCTCGGTGATGGCGGCCACGACCTTGGGATGGCAATGGCCGGTGGCGCATACGGCAATGCCGGCGGCGAAGTCGAGAAAACGATTGCCGTCCACGTCCTCGATCACAGAGCCCACGGCCCGGCGCACGACCAGCGGATAATCCCGCGTGTACGAAGTTGAACTGAGTTTCTCGTCCCGCTCGACCCAGGCCTTGGCCTGCGGACCGGGCAGCGGCGTCCGAATGTCCGGGGCTGGGCCGATCCAGCCGTCGGTGGAAATCTGTGTCTCATTGTCTGCCTGAATACCTAACATTTGTTCAACCCTCATCTCGGGCCGGCGGCGCTCGGCCGTCCGTCCGATTAATCGAAACTCACTTCCCCCGCCCCGGCTCGGTCGACGAAAATCGGCCAAGCGCTATGCCGTCATTGTACTGGAATAATGGAAACCTGCCCAACCCCTTAAGCGAGGCGCTTGCGAGGCGGCGACAAAGGTGAATCGGAAAGGCGAGGCCGCGGCTGGAAAGATGCGTCCATAACAAGCTCGCCAGCGAACAGGCGCACGGATTGCGCGGAACAGTTTAGCGAGCATCAGAATGAATTAGACCTTTGTAAAGGCGGTTCTTGCAGCGTGTGTACCGTCGGCCAACCTTACCGTCTCATAATCGCCGAAGATGTTTGGTGCCTCTTTTCGGAGAATTTCAAGCATCAGGGCGGCGACCTGGCGGATTTCGGTCTCGGCGTGTTCGTTGCAACGCAGTTCGATGAAATGCCGCAATGCGCGGGCGTTGGCGGTGACGAAGATCTTGGTCTCGGTCGCGTTGGGCAGGACCGATCGGGCAGCCTGGCGTGCGAGCTTGCGGCGGAGAGTTTTGTCTTCCACGTCGGCGAACTTGTCCTGAAGCCCTTCGACAAGCTTGACGTATGCCGCCTGGGCGTGGGCGACGGCCGTGCTCCAGGTTTCGTGGAGGGCGGGGTCTTCGGCGATGCAGTCCGGCTCGACAAAGTCGGCAACGCTCTCGTCCACATAGCGCTGCGATAGCTGCGAGTAGCCGAACCCGGCGCGATGCCGGACGAGTTCGTGAGTAAAAGAACGCGATACACCGGCAATGATGAAGTTCCAAACGCTGTGCTCGAGCACGCTGCCGTGGCCGACTTCTTTAATGTGACCGAGGTAGGCCTCGTTTCCGCCGGGGCGGGGCTTGGCGAAACTCATGTAGCAAAGCCGACCGGCGATCTCCGGCAGGACTTCGCCGGGGGTTTCGCTGTCAGTCGTCCAACTTGTCACGCCGTGATCTTCAAGAAACCGGGCGACTTCCGTGCCGTCAAGCGCCTGTCGCCCGACGAGATATATCACTGGTTGACGGATGATTTTCATCGAGCACTTCTCTTTCAAAGCTGCGGACTCGCCGACGATTGACGGATTATGCGCGAAAATACGCCCGCGGTCACGCGATGAACATGGCGTCTCCGAAACTGTAGAACCGATAGAGCTGTGAAATAGCGTGAGCGTAGGCCTGCTTTGTGAGGTCAGTTCCCGCAAAAGCCATGATCAGGGCCAGGAGCGTGCTGCGAGGCAGGTGGAAATTGGTGAGCAAGGCATCCACCACCTGGAATTCAAAGGGGGGATAGATGAAAATCGACGTTTCGCCGCTTCCTGCCGGAATCGGCGGATTCAGACGACTCATCCCTTCGTGCCCGCGCGCCGCGGTTCGCCTTTGACCCCAACCGTCAAGGGGACTTGGTTGCCCTGAATCCGCCGCCCCCTTGCAGTCTCGGATCTGTTCTTGATGGTCGCGGTTCGGTATTGGTGTGACGAGGGTTATTTCTTCGTGGCTTCGTGGCTTCATCGTTTCGTAGCTTTTGGGTTCACCCGCCGATTCCAGGACACGAACCGTCGTCGTGCCCACGGCCACCACTCGGCCACCACGGGCCCGGCAGGCATTGATCGCGTCGGCCGTCGTAGCCGGAAGCTCGAACCGTTCCGAATGCATCTCGTGGTCGGCGATTCGCTCGGCCGTCATCGGTTTGAATGTGCCAAGCCCCAAATGAAGGGTCACAAACGCCACCTTGACGCCGCGTTCTCGAATGCGTGCCAATAGCGGCTGGGTGAGGTGCAATCCGGCCGTTGGAGCAGCGACTGCTCCCGGCCGAGCGGCATAAACCGTCTGGTATCTTTCCCGATCCGCCTGTTCTGAATCCGCTTGGGCACGGGGGAGTGAATTGGCCGATTCTCCGCCCTTTCCAGCGGCGTCGCGGCGAATGTACGGGGGCAAGGGCGTACGGCCGATCTGTTCGAGCACCACTTCGGGCGAGCCGCCATCGTCCACGCGGACGCTCCATCGCCCACCACCGATCCGCTCGACCAACTCCAACGCCACACCTGAATGAGCCGTCGAGCACGATGAATGCGCCCTTCCGACCTCAATTGAGGCAGGCAACTCTTTCCCACCCCCCTTGCCAAGCGGGGATTGAGGGGGGTCTTGGATTTCGCTTCCCGGCATGAATGCCGGGGCTCGGGCTTCGCCGTGGGCGGACAATAGGCGAGCGTGTTGTAATGCGACAATCGTTTCTCCGGGTCGCAGCCGGCCCGAGCTTTCCAGGAGCACCTCCCACACGTTCGACGAAGGCGAATGGAGAAACAGCCCCCCTACCCTGCCCCCCGTTTGGCGGCGGGCTACAAATTTGGCCGGCACGACTTTCGTGTCGTTGAGAACCAGCAGATCGCCGGGATTCAGTAAGTCCGGAAGATCGGTGATCCGCCCGTCGGAGATCGATCGGGCACCACGATTTATGGACAAAAGCCGGGCGTCTTCGCGCCGGGCCGCGGGCGATTGGGCGATGAGCTCCGCGGGGAGGCCGTAATCAAGATCGCTTAGAGCAAAGCTATGTTCTGTGCCTGGATCACGTATCTGGATTTGATTCATGGAGGCGGGCAACTACCAGCAGAAAAGGCTCCTGCGATGAATGATCCGTTTATAAAGGCGCCGTTCCGCCGACTCAACTTGCGGCCGTGTGCCGGACGTCAGCGTTTCGGCTTCCCGTTGCCCGTTGCAGCAGCACCGCGACCCCGCATCGGCTTAATCTTCACGACGTGGACCAGGTTATAATGCACAATATGATCGGCGACGCCCCCGGTGCCGTCCACGCCGATCGCGACCAGAGACTGTGAAACAAGGGCCATCTCCGGGTGGCGAATGTCGACATGTTCCCCACTGCTACCGTGCAGTCGAACGGGCTGGAACGGCCGGCGGCCGAGGATTTTCTGGAGTTCATTGGCCCTCATCGAACCCTATGATACGATTCGACGCAGCACCGGACAAGGGAGTCCGTATCCGTTTGCAACGCTGAGGTCATCCTCGTGGAGGCGGCGGCCGTGCGACTCGCCGCGGCCGCGGTCCGTACGAATCTTTAGGCCGTCAGAAAGCTGTCGGTCCTCGTGAATCAGTTTTCATCGCTTACCCGTTGGCACTTGCCAACTCTGACGCATTCTGGGGCCGGTTCCTCTTGGAGCAACCATCATGGACACGTTACTTGATCGATTTCTCCGCTATGTGAAAGTCGAAACCACCGCCGTTGAGCAAACGGATCAATATCCCAGTTCGCCGGGCCAGCTTGAATTGGGCAAGATAATGGCCCAGGAATTGCACGATCTGAAAGCGGCCGACGTTTCGATCGACGAGTACGGCATCGTCACCGCCACCCTACCCGCTACCGTTGACGGCGCGCCCACGATAGCGTGGCTGGCCCATCTGGACACCTCGCCGGAGTTCACCGCTAAAGGAGTTAAGCCCGTCATTCACAAGAACTATGACGGCAAAGATATTATTCTGCCCGGCGACACGTCGCGCGTCATTCGCGTCGATGACGCCCTAGTCCTGAAGGAGCTAAAAGGAAAAACCGTCATCACCACCGATGGCACCACGCTGCTTGGCGCAGACGACAAGGCCGGCGTCGCCGTCATCATGGCAACCGCCGCGGAGCTGCTTTCGCATCCCGAAATCAAACACGGGCCGATCCGCATTGTCTTTACGTGCGACGAGGAAGTTGGGCGCGGCGTGGACAAGCTCGACTTGCAGAAGATCGGCGCGGTCTGCGGCTACACTCTTGACGGCGAGTCCATCGGCGAGTTGGACAACGAGACGTTCTCGGCCGACCTCGCCGTCGTATCCATCACCGGACGCAACATCCATCCGGGCCTGGCCACCGGAAAAATGATCAACGCCGTCCGGCTGGCGGGCGAATTCCTCACGCGAATGCCGTGGCACACGCTCTCGCCGGAGCGTACCTCCGGCCGCGAAGAATTTCTTCACCCCTACGTCATCGAGGGCGGCGTGGAGAAAACGACCATTCGCATTCTGCTGCGAAGCTTTGAAACAGCGACGCTTTCCGATCAGGCGGAGTTGTTGCACAACGTGGCCGCGACAATCCTTGCCGAGTTCCCACAGGCCAAGATCGACGTTGACGTGCGCAAACAGTATCGCAACATGCGTGAATCGCTCGACAAGGAGCCGCGCGCTGTCAAGCTGGCAGCCGAAGCCATTCGCCGCATCGGAATCGAAACGATATTTCAGTCTGTTCGCGGCGGCACGGACGGCTCGCGGCTCAGCGAACTTGGTCTTCCGACGCCAAACTTGGCC
>JBGTDB010000526.1:0-3169 GCA_041748515.1 Phycisphaerae bacterium | reverse complement strand
TCGTCGATATGCACGCCGAGGCCACCAGCGAGAAGGTGGCAATGGGCTGGTACCTTGCGGGGCGGGTGAGCGTTGTTTTCGGTACGCACACCCATATTCCCACGGCCGACGAGCGAGTCCTGCCCAGGGGAACGGCATACATCACTGACGTAGGGATGACCGGGCCTTATGATTCGGTATTGGGACGCGATCGGGATCGCGTCGTTGGCACGATGATCAGCGGCGTTCCCAGCAAGTTCGACGTGGCCACGGGAGACCGTCGATTGTGCGGAATTGTCGCGACGGTGGATTCGACCACGGGTCGGGCGATGTCCATTCAGCGTGTCCGCTACGACGGCAGTGGCAGTGGCACGTAATTGTTTGAGCAGGGCGGGCGTAGGAAGCTGATTCATTGTGCATTGCGGCTGCGTGGAAACAGCTTGCCGATAAGTTAAGATCACGGAATCCGCAAGCACGCAAGCCGACCCTCGAGCGTTGATCGCATCGACAGGAGCTAATCGAGGCCTCATCATGAACCAATTCATTCAAGTTCGCACCGAGGGCACAACGGCATTCGTTACCTTGAATCGCAGCGAGCTGCACAATGCACTCAACGATGAAATGATGATCGAGCTGACTTCAGCACTGGCCGAGATTAGCCGGAGCGAAACGGTGCGGATTATTGTTCTTGCCGCCTCCGGAAAATCGTTTTGTGCGGGCGCGGATGTGAATTGGATGAAGCGCATGATCGGCTTTTCATTTGAGGAGAATGTCGCCGATGCCAAAGTGCTTGCGAAAATGCTCCGCACAATTCGCGATTGTCCCAAGCCGATCATTGCCCGGGTTCATGGGCCGGCCATCGGCGGTGGTGTCGGGCTGATCGCGGCATGTGACATGGCCGTCGCGGTCGCACCGGCGATTTTCTCGCTCAGCGAGGTCAAACTCGGCATTATTCCCGCGGTCATCTCGCCTTTTGTCATCGAGAAGATCGGGCCGGGCCACGCGAGGCGCTATGCCCTGACGGCCGAGCGGTTTGACGCGAGGGAGGCTCGCCGGATCGGCCTCATTTCGCAGGTCGCGGATACAGAAGCGGAAATGGACGCCTGGATCGCTCGAATCAGCGAATCAATATGCGCCAATGGCCCCGCCGCGATTGCCGCGTGTAAGCAGGTCTTGACCCGCGTGGCCGGAGTGGATTGGGACGCCGTCCAGGCCGAGACCGCGGAACAAATTTCTCGAATCCGAGTTTCGGCAGAAGGCCAGGAAGGGCTCAAGGCGTTCCTGGAAAAGCGCAAGCCGGAATGGGCGCCGTGAGCACCGGCCGCCGGATGGGCGAGACCATCAGCCCTGACCGATCGCGCGCCGTTTACACCACCAAGCCCGATGACCCGGCACTCTCAGGCCGGTTTCCGACCGAACTTAAGCCCTGCCGCATTACTCTGCTTCCCAGATCGGAATCCTGCCCGGGGTCCATGGCGCGCCGGCCTTTTCCAGTTGATCTTCCAGGTTCTTCAGGTCTTTCTCGACGAGTTCTCTCAACTCGGCAAGCACCAGTTTGAATTCTTCGGCTGCGTACCGATAGGCATCGTTTTGCATCTGCGTGGGCGCGGAGGTCACGAACCAGTCGACGGCGATGCCCACCCGTTCGTTGATTGACAAGGGCGTCGGCTCCTGATGCTTGGCCAGCGTCCGGTCGCCGCGGAGCTTGGTCAGCAGACCGTTGAGCTTTGCTTGGACCGATTCGCAAGTCGCAAGCAGGGCGGGATCGGCGGCCGGGGCGTCCATGAGCGACTTGCGAATGTGGCTCAATCGGTTGCCGACCTCGTCAGCGAGCCGAAGTGATCCAAGAACGGCGCGTTGGAGACTGCCGGTCTTCCGATGGAAGGCGAGCACCTCCTCGCGCTCCCTAGCGGCAAAAGTGGCGAGCTCCAGCGGAACCACGTCGAACGGCTGGGGCTCGGCAAGCTGGGTCAATTCACCGTCAACTTCCTTGTAGAGCGTTGCCGAGTAGGTTCCTGGGAGGGCCAACGGCCCGGCCGGCGTTCTGATCCACGGGGGAAGGTCTTCGCGCGAGCGGATATCGGCAGGGCGGGGCGAAGGGTAGCGCAGATCCCACGAAACGCGATGTATGCCCTTGTTGCGCGAGGCTTCGATGCGCCGAATGGACTCTCCCGCGTCGTCGCGTACGATCAAGATGATTCGCGGTTCCTGCTGATCATCCTCCGCGCGAAGCTCATCCATGGTCGGGTATTTCGGCGGTTTGCCGGCTTTGATGAGCTTCTTCTCCGCTTCCTGTCGTTTTTCCATTAGGGTCTGGATTTTCTCCTTCAGGTAGTAGGTGAAGACCGCGCCGAACGGCGGATTGGGAGCGGAAAAGTACGATGCCCCCTGCGCGCCGCGGCCGGTGTATCCGCCCAGTCGGCTCCGTTCGATGTAACGGAGTGCGTTCTTAATCGGGAATAGAATGGAATCGTTTTCCAGCAGTTCCGCCGTGGCCAGACGCAGGGGTGTATAGTCGTCGAGTATGTGGAAACCCCGGCCGAAGGTGCCGAGAACCAGATCATTCTCTCGAGTCTGTATGGCGATATCGCGCACGGCAATGGTCGGAACGCCGCCCTTGAGCTGAATCCACTGCTCTCCGCCGTTGACGGTAAAAAACACGCCGAACTCCGTACCAGCAAACAGAAGTTCGGGCTTAACATGGTCGTCGACGACGTGATGAACTGGCTGACGATCGGGCAAATCCCCGACCATGGACTTCCAGGTTAGTCCGCGGTCCGTGCTCTTGAGCAAATAGGGCTTGAAGTCGCCGTGCTTGTGATTGTTGAAAGAGGCGTAAACCACGTCCGCGTCGTGTTGCGAGGCCCATATCCAACTGACGTAGGTCATCTCCGGAATTCCGGGAAAGAGTTCAACGCGTCGCCAGTTCCGGCCGCCGTCCTCAGTGACGCTGATGACGCCGTCATCGGTTCCGACGTAAATCAGACCTTCGACAAGCTTGGATTCACAGAGGGATACGCAGTTGCCAAAGATCGACGTCGACCTGTTCTTGGCCACGGCGTCCACGCTCCAGATGCGGCCCATGACCGGCAGCTGGTTGCGGTCCACGCCGCGTGAAAGATCGCCGCTGATCGCTTTCCAGCTATTGCCGCGATCGTCGGTGACGAACAGCTTCTGAGCGGCGAAATAC
>JBGTDB010000525.1:0-2710 GCA_041748515.1 Phycisphaerae bacterium | reverse complement strand
GCGATCTCGTCCTGCGCCGCGAATTCGTCGAGCGGAACGTGGCCGCGCTGAAGCACGTCGCCGAACAATGCAGGAACGTCGCGGCCATCGTAGGGTTCGTGCGGCCCGATTCGGCCGATAACGGAAAAGGCGTTTCCAATGCCGCGGCCGTCTGCCGCAACGGGCGCGTCGAGGCTACCTACGCCAAGATGCTCCTCCCCACTTACGACGTGTTCGACGAATGGCGATACTTCAACGCAGGCGACGAGCCGCTGGTAGTCTCCATCAAAACATCTTCCGGCGAGCGCCGCATCGGAATCACGATCTGCGAAGACCTTTGGAACAATCGCCAGTTCGAGGGACGGCGGGTCTACGGAGGCGATCCGATCGCCAGGTCCGTACAGGCCGGCGCGGAAATCCTCATCAATCTCTCCGCGTCCCCTTTTCGCGAAAACATCCATGAAGGCCGAGAATCGCTATTCGCCGCCCAGATGCAGGAACACCGCGTCCCGCTCGTCTACGTCAACCAGGTCGGCGGAAACGACCATTTGCTCTTTGACGGAGCGAGCATGGTCCTGAGCGAACGCGGCGAACGACTGGCCCGGGCCAAAGCCTTCGAGGAGGATTTTCTGGTCGTGGATTGTGCCAAACGCGGCGAGAGTCGCATCGAGCCCTACCCCGACGGCGCCGCACAGATCCGCAGGGCTCTGGTCCTGGGCATCCGCGATTACATGAGAAAATGCGGCTTTGCCGATGCGGTGATCGGCCTGTCGGGCGGGATTGACTCAGCGGTGACAGCGGCGCTGGCGGTCGAAGCCGTTGGAGCCAACCATGTTCACGGTGTGGCCATGCCCTCACGTTTCAGCAGCCCGCAATCGCTGGAAGACGCCGAGGCCCTTGCCGAAAACTTCGGCATCAGCCTGAGTACAATTTCCATCGAGCCGGTCCATAGCGCGTTCGAGGCAACGTTGAGGCCGACCTTTGAGGGTCTGCCGCCCGGAGTCACGGAAGAAAACGTCCAGTCGCGCATCCGCGGCAATCTCCTGATGGCCCTGTCCAACAAGTTCGGTTGGCTCCTGCTCACCACCGGCAACAAGAGCGAACTGGCCGTTGGATTCTGTACGCTCTATGGCGACATGTGCGGCGGGCTTGCCGTGCTGAGCGACGTGCCCAAAACGATGGTGTACGAGTTGGCCCGCGACATCAATCAGACCGCCGGCCGGCCCAACATCCCCCAGCGCACCATTGATCGCCCGCCCACCGCCGAACTGCGTCCCGACCAGCTCGATTCCGACACCATCCCGCCATACGACGTGCTCGACCCGATTCTCGAACAATACATAGAACAGGAACGCAGCGTGGGCGAGATCGTCGCCGCCGGATTCAACCGCGAAACGGTGGAACGGGTTGCCCGAATGATCCAGGCGAGCGAATACAAGCGCAAGCAAACACCCGTCGGACTAAAAGTCACCAGCAGGGCTTTCGGCACCGGCCGACGCATGCCCATCGCCGCCAAGTATTTCTAAAAGAGGCGCGAAGCAACTGAGCCACGAAGCCAGGCAGCATGTCAGAACCGCGACCCAAGCGAGCCGCGGACTTCAGTCCGCGCGAACTCCCGAATAGCTCGGTCGAACCCGTTATTCAGAACCGCGACCGCCAAGGAGCGGAGCGGCGCGCAAGAACCTCAATCTATGTAGATCCCGTCTGGTGCAAGTTGCCGAGTGCCGCTTCGATCCAGCCGCGAATCGACAATCCTCACGTTTCGATCCACAATACCCCCCATGGATCCCACGGCCGGGGGCTCAGCCCCCATAAACCCGGCTTCGCCGGGGGGCCCAGCCCCCTTAAACCCGGCTTTGCCGGGGGGCACAGCCCCCTTAGACCCGGCAATGCCGGGTGCAGACCAGTTTCTCGTCGAACAGATTCGCCAGGGCGATCAGTCCGCCTGGCGGCAGCTTATTGACCGCTATTCCGGGCGGCTTCTGGCATTTGCCCGCGGGCGCACGGCCGGCCTAAGCGACGCCGAAGACCTCGTGCAGGAGACCTTCGTCGGATTCCTCCAGTCCCTCGGCCATTACGACGCCTCTCGATCCCTCGAAACCTACCTTTTCACCATCCTGCGATACAAGCTTTTCGACCTGCTTCGCCAGCGGAAGGCCAACGTCCTATCCGAGCCCGCCGGGGCCGAGGAATGGTGGGACCGCGTCGTCCCCGGCACCGAAGAGACTCCCAGCGGCATCGCCATCCGCGACGAAGCCCAGGCCCAGCAGGCCCAATTACTGGGCGACGTCCTTTTGCAACTGATTCACGACCTGCGCGATCGCCAGTCCTTCACCGACTTGCAGGTCATCGAGCTGATCTTCTTCGGCGGCCGGCGAAACCTCGACATCGCCGAGCTGCTCGAGTTGGACCAGAAGGCCGTGGCCGGGGTCAAGTTCCGCGCGATCCAGAAGCTCCAGAAATTCCTCGGCGAGCGCGACGCCGCCTCGCTCGCCTGCCTCGACGAAACCCAGGCCGACATCACCGTCGCCCGCGTCTGGCGCGAGCAGCGACTCACCTGCCTGAAGCGAAGCACGCTGGGCTCATACTTGCTCGGCGTGCTGGACGACCCCTGGCGAAGTTATACCCAGTTCCACCTGGACGTTGTCGGCTGTCCGATGTGCGTGGCCAACCTCGCCGACCTTCAGACCGAGGAGGACGACGGATCCCCGGTTGACAGCGAGCAGATGTT
>JBGTDB010000524.1:0-4975 GCA_041748515.1 Phycisphaerae bacterium | reverse complement strand
CAGCAGGCGCTGAAATGCGTCGAAGGCGGACATGAGGGATGCCTTATGACGAACATCGAATTCAGAATAAGTTTCCCAACCACGTCATTCTGCATTCGCCGTTGTCCTTCAGACCCACTGGCGTCCGGGTTGCCGTTGGAGCGCCCGACGGACGGCTTCGAGCACCGTTTGGCGATCGAGCGGTTTGTCCAGGAATTGCTCGACCGGCAAGTAGTCGCTGCCCAGCTCCTTGGCGAAATCCAAACCCATTCGGGCGCCGATGGCGGATATCATGATGATGGGGATTTCGTGAAGCTGCTCATCTTTTTTCAGTTCATAGGCCAGATGAAAACCTTCTGAGGGAGACGCCAGCATCACGTCAAGTAGGATGACGTCGGGAGGCGACGCCCGCACGGCGCCCATCCCCTCCTCTCCCGTCGCAAAACAGACCACTTCGTACCCTTCCGGCTCGAGCATGTACGTCAAGGCGACCCGAACATCCGGATCGTCGTCGATAATGACAATGCGTTCTTTGGACATGGCGATTCTCCGAGTCCATCGTTTTGAAGGACCTCACTTAATTGCCCGGTTCCGTCCATTTGACTCGATGCCCCCCCACCGCCGACCAAAAGCTCTCGGCGGCGGATCCCCCTTTTGGCCACCAATTTCCGTCAACAAATCCGCGGCAAGTCCTCACCATAAGGCTGCTGACTGATTCTTCTACCGCCTGTGGTGGTCAGCAACTCAACCATGGGGAGATCCGATTCCACCACGCGGCCGATGCAGGCCGCCCGTTTTCCAAGTCGGTCACGATGAAGAATCTCCATCGCGCGATCCACGTCGGACTCGGGGACGAAGATCACAACCTTGCCTTCGTTAGCCACGCCCAGCACGTCCAACCCCAACATCTCAGCTGCGGCGCGGGTGGCGATTCGGCAGGGCAAGTCCTCCTCTCGGATTTCAATGCCCAAACCGGTTCGCTCGGATACATCGGCCAGCACGGCCGCAAGTCCCCCGCGCGTCGCGTCGCGCATAAATCGAATGTCCACGCCCGCTTCCAGAAGCCTGTTAATCAGCTTATTGAGTGGAGCAGCGTCGGATAAAATCGGCGTTTTGAATCCCAGCCCGTTCCGAGCGGACATGACGGCCATGCCGTGATCACCGATGGTTCCGTTAACAAGCAGTGCATCGCCGGGCCGGATGCGGTCGAAATCGATCTTCAGACCTTCGTTCATGGACGCTACTCCCGCCGTGTTGATGAAAAGGCTTCCGCCGCAGTTGCGCTCGATCACCTTGGTGTCGCCGGTGACCACGCTCACGCCGGCCTCGTCCGCCGCAGCGGCCACCGACGACAGAATTCGATCGAGCCTTGCCAATTCAAAGCCCTCTTCGACGATCAGACCAAGGCTTAGTCCGATGGGCTGCCCACCCATCACCGCCAGGTCATTGACTGTGCCACAAACCGCAATGCGACCGATGTCGCCGCCGGGGAATTCGAGCGGCTCAACGACAAACGAATCGGTGGTCAGAACGATCCGCGAAGTCGGCGAATCAAGAACCGCCCCGTCAGTCAGTTCATTGAGTGTCCCATTGCCCAGTGCCGCGAGAATGTGTTCCTTGATGAGCTTGCCCATCATCAGTCCGCCGCCGCCGTGGGCGCGAACGATGCGATCGATCGCCGGTGGCGACCCGTCGAGCCTGGCTTTTACGGGCACCGCTCGGCGCTGATATACCGAATCGGGCGTGGGCATTTGTTTTACGGGAATCGCGTTCATGATAGTGCGCATCTCTCAGTTTCTCCGACGCTCTGCAATTGCGCTGCCGAGCGCCTACCGTATTTGAACCAAGCGCTACAGGCACCTTCGCTGCTGACCATGCACGGCCCATAAGGATTCAGCGGCGTACACACCTCGCCAAACAGGAGGCAGTCCGTCGGGGCCGCGACGCCGCAAATGACATCGCCACATCGGCACGCTGGATGATCGTGGTCCTCGCCAATATCGAGCGTAAAGCGGCGGGAGGCGTCGAACTCGGCGAAAGTCGGGCGCAATTCGAGCCCACTTTGGGGAATAACACCCAGCGCCCGCCAGGGCGTGTCACAAACTTGAAAGACCCGATCGAGCAACTCGGCGGCGAAACGATTTCCGCCCTTCGTCACCGCGATCGGATAGGCGTTTTCGGTGCAGGCTTCGCTCGCCTCGATCTGCCGGAGCAACATCACAAGCGCGGTCAGGATGTGCGCCGGCTCAAACCCCGCCACGACGCATGGCTTGCCAAACTGTTCAACGATCGGAATGAAGGCGTTCTCGCCGATGATGACGCTCACATGGCCGGGGCAAAGGAATCCATCCAATCGAACATCATCTCTTTGAAGCAGTGCGATCATGGCCGGAACGACCAGCTTGTGTGACACGAGCACAGAGAGATTCGTAACCCCGGTTCGTTGAGCCTCCAGCACCAAGGCGGCGGTCGCCGGAGCGGTGGTCTCGAACCCGACGCCGATGAATACCACTTCTCGACCGGGATTTTCCCGAGCAAGGGCAAGCGCTCCGCGCGCTGTAGTAACCACGCGGACGTCGGCTCCGCACGCCCTCTGCTTCTCCAGACTTCCGTCTGCACCGGGAACGCGAAGCATGTCTCCGTAAGTGGCGATGATGACTCCTGGCCGAGAGGTCAGTCGAATCGCCGCGTCGATGTATCGTTGCGCCGTGACGCAGACCGGGCACCCCGGCCCACTGATGAGCCGCAGTCCTTTGGGAAGCAAGTCTCGAAGCCCATGCCGAAAGATCGACACAGTGTGCGTTCCACAGACTTCCATGATCTGAACGGGCCGACCAATCCGTTGCATTCGTTGGTGAATCTCCCTCACCAACGATTCGCAAAGGCCCCTACCGCCGACACTCTCGGCCCGATTTGAAGCAGACGGAACCGTTGATTCGTCTAGCGGATTCATTGGACTCCAAGCCCTTTCACGACCTGTCGTTCCCACGCTGCTCAACTCGCTTATGCGGTTCAGGCCCCCACGGGGCGGCCTGGGCACTTTGGGCGCGCTATGTTGTTGGACACCCAATGGAGCCATTCCGCGTTCCGCCTTTTACTTTCCGCATTCGCGGTACGTCGTTGCTGCCCAAAACCGCGTTCCAACTCATTCCTCCCATTCCTCGGAAGGAACCGTCCGCAGGTAATCCCATGTCCGCGCGGCCTCCTCCGCGTCGATCCGGGCGATGGCGAAACCGGCGTGAACCAAGACCCATTCCTCCGGGACGGCGTGCGGCGTCAAAACCACACAAACTTCGGCACGGTTCCCCTGAAAATTCACGACGGCCGTGTCACCGTCTGTCTCTAAAATCTGACCAGGCACGGCTAGGCACATTCCAATACTCCCGACAAAACTGATTCACCTGGCGGCTTTCAAACGTGCCGCCTCTCGCGCGGCCCGATGTGAAGCAATGAATGCCTGCCCGAGCGACAAGCCTGCGTCGCCCGTGGATACTCGTTCATGCGTCGCGACAGTCAGCCGCCTGGCGTTCATCGCAGCGACCAGCCCGTTGCGAAGCAGTTTGTTCATGAAACATCCGCCGGAGAGCACCACTCGATCGATTCCCGCTTGTTGTGCGGCCAGCTCCGCGGCCTGGGCGAGCATTTGCACGACCGTCGCATGAAAGCGAGCGCTGATGACGCCGGCGTCGAGCCCAACCACCGTGTCGGACACGATCTCGCGAATCATCGGTCGCCAGTCCAGCCGAATCGGCGGACCCCCGGCAATGCCGGGCTTGAGCGGGTCGCGCCCGCCGCGAGGGCCGGTTGAGCACAACATGAACGGATAAGCGCCGATGGATCTCAGGCCGGCGCTGCCCTCCAGCGTGCAGGCAGCCTGCCCTTCGGAGACATTTTCCATGCACGTTTCAGTGAGCGAGGCCACTGCATCAAAAAGCCGCCCCAGGCTCGAAGTTCGTATGGCGTTGAGGCCCTCATCGAGCTGCCGCGCGGCAATGCGTCGCTCGGTCGGATCGATCGAGGCAAACGCCGGCACGCTAAGCCATGACCATTCGTCCGGAAACGCGGCCTGCAATACGCCCATCCCGCATCGCCACGTGCAGCGCGCAGCCGCATCGCCGCCGGGAACGGTGAAGTAATCCAAATGGGCAAAACGCCGAAATGAATCGGCTTCGGCGATGAGCACTTCCCCGCCCCAGATCGCCCCGTCTTCGCCGTAACCCGTTCCGTCACAGACAATGCCGATAACTGGGAGAGCCATGCCGGTATCAAGTGCGCAACTAACCGCGTGGGCGTGGTGGTGCTGCACCGCGATGCGCGGGCCCGTTCCCAGCAGCCGCGACTCCGAGCTTCGTTGAGCAAACCGCGCGGCCGCATACATCGGGTGAAGATCGTAGGCGATGGCCCTTGTCTCGTTTCCAGAGATCTCCTTCACTGAGGCCACCGTTTGAACGAACCGCCGGAAGTCTTCCGCCCGGCCCAGGTCGGCATGAACGCCGCTGAGCAAGGCCGTCGATCCACGGGCAAGACAAACCGTGTTTTTTAACTCGCCGCCCAACGCCAGCACTTCGACCGGAAACGGTAGAGCCGTCTCGACGATTGTGAAATCGCGCTCGGCGGCGGGCTGCCCACCTGCCGGGCGCGAAGGAGCATTGATGGGCATGATTGCCGCCTTTGAACCAACTGGATTCTCAAGTTTCAGGACCATTCATTGACTCCGCCGTACTGGCCGGGAGACCTCTTAGCAATCGGTGTGCCAAATCGATGCGAATCGACCGGAAACTGCCGTTCTGCCGCATTCCATCGTTTTTTCCCGATAATTCTCGGAGCAAAGCAGCAATCGTCCTCCTAAGTTGATTCGAAGGCGTGGCAGGATCAACGCGGCGGCATTGTCGAGTCCTTCATGGGCGGCGTGTGCGGCCCGCTGACCACGGCCTACACAGCCACCCGGTTCGAGTACGCCCAGAACGGCCGGACGGTCGTCTATGCCATGAAGGAA
>JBGTDB010000523.1:0-3790 GCA_041748515.1 Phycisphaerae bacterium | reverse complement strand
CCGCACCATCATCGCGTTGGACCGCCAAGCCGGGCGGGTCATCCTTGTAGACACCGGCTGCGGCACCAAGTGGTCCCCCAAGGACGCCGACCGCTTCGCCGTCAAGGCGGATGCCACGGCCGTCGACCGAGCCCTTTCGGCGGCCGGCCTTGCCCGGGCCGACGTTACGGACGTCGTGGTCACCCATTTGCATTTCGACCACAACGGCGGCCTGACCGACTGGTACGACGAACCCGGCGAACGGACGACCCTGCGTTATCCGTCAGCCCGCCACTGGATTCACCGAAAACACTGGGAACACGCCCATCAACCCACCATTCGCGACCGGGCGTCGTTTCTACCCCAGGATTTCGAGGCGCTTGCCAAAGCCAATGTCCTTCAATTCGTCGACGGTGAATCGCCCGCTCCCACCATCGACGGGATCGAGTGGTTCGTATCCAACGGGCATACCCCCTACCAACTCCTCCCCATATTCAACTCGTCGGACCAATCATTTGCCTTCGTCGGCGACATCGTCCCTACGGTGGCCCACCTTCGGCTCGGATGGGTCATGGCGTACGACTTGTTCCCTCTCAAAACGGTCGCCGAGCGAGAGATTCTTTACCAACGCTGCCTTGCGGATCAAATGATGATGGCCTTTCCGCATGACCCCACGCATGGCGGGGTTGTCGTAGAGGGATCGATAGAGCGACCGGTCGTAACGCGAGTCCTTGATTTAAACCCGGCCTAGCCGCGAAAGCGCTTGCAAATCTGTCCTCAGGCTGACCGCGCCCGAATCCACAACCCCCGGCTTAATACGACTACTGCACCGCGGCCGTCTAATGACGAACGCGGGAGGCCTGATTACAGGCCTCCCGCGTTCTAATTGTCTTGCTAGCTCGCTATGGATCTACCTTAACCTTAGCACCCGAATCATAGACTCAGGCTGCTTGAAGACCAAGGACCATCCAAAGCGACTGGATGCTTTGCTCTTCGATCAAAGCGTTACTGGGCGCCGCCCGGGCCATCCGGGAACAGATCGAAGATGTTGTTGTTGTCGAGCAGGAACTCGGAGGCCAGATAAATCGGGATACCCGAGAGCATCTGGTTGAAAATGCCACCGAGGCAGCCGAGCTGGAACATCATACCGCCCGACAGCAACGCCAGAGCAAAGCACTTCTTCGCCTTCGTCATTTGAAGATCTCCTTTGAGAAACGGTTTGCCTCTCCCAGGATCTAGTGCCCTTGCGGGGCCGCGGATGGGGACCGGCAAACATACCGCACCGGGCTACTACCCGGCTTTTTCACCTCTAGGGCTCGGACCGCTCCGTGCCACAACAATCGAGGAAAAGCATAGCAAAAAGATCAATTAGGCTGCCAACGGACCGCGCATCCGACGACGAGCCAGAAATCCTGCCGAACCATGATAATCAAGCGATCTCAGGTTCGAATCTTGACCGAATCTTTGCCTCGCGCCAATCGATCGCGATAGCTTTCTGAGAGCCCCGCAATCCGAGAGCAAAATCAGCCGTATTTCACTCGTACCTTCTACCCGTTCCGCGCCGAACGGGTAAAACTTGTACGGCCCTTATCGGGCAACCGATTCGAGAGTCATGAGCATTCTTACCCGCAACTTCCGAATCTTCCACGTTCCTCTGGGATGCCTTTGCTTTCTAGACAACAAGCCAACCCAGCGAACGCAGACGGAGAAAATCGCATAGACCTGAATGCGTGTCAAGGCGGTCAACCCAAAAATTTCAAAAAATCTCCGGTTTCGAGAAGGCCGATCCCGGTTATACTGAGCCCCGAATTGCCCGTTTCCGTCCCGGCCGCATCGACCCGGCGGCATGTCCGGACGTTCCGTAACCTATTTATTGACAATAGGTTAGAGAATTTCTTAGCCCGCAAACACCGGGAGCGCTTCCGGTCAGGTTGCCGGGCTTCACGTTACAAAGCAGAGACAGCAATGGAAAAGGTAACCGGAGTCTTCGAGCCGGATCCTCGGTCCGGCGGATACTTACGCTCGCCGTCGCAAAACTATCGGATTCAACCGGGCGATCCATTCGTCTCGCATAGCCTATGTCGCAGCGCGAGATTGCGCGGCGGCGAAACCATCGAAGGAAATGCCGCAAAAGCAGGCCCCCGCTTTCAACTTCAGGAGATAGAACTTATCGACGGCATGCCCGTCGCCGACCGTGGAGAACTCAAGCGCTTTGAAGACCTCACGCCGATTGATCCGGAGAAGCCCGTTCGCTTTTCGACGCCCGCTGGTCCGACTTCGATGCGCGTCGTGGACTTGATGACGCCCATCGGTCTCGGCCAGCGCGGACTGATCGTCGCTTCGCCCCGCACCGGCAAGACCGTGTTGCTTCAGCAGATGGCCGCGGGCTTCGCCGCAAATCATCCCGAGTCGTACATGATGGTGCTACTGATTGACGAACGGCCGGAAGAGGTCACCGACATGCGCCGAACGGTGCATGGCGAGGTCGTTCACAGCAGCAACGACCAGAACATCGCCAGCCACGTGCGAATCGCCCGATTGATGATCGAGCGGGCCCGGCGCATGGTCGAGTGCGGCCGAGACGTCTTTATCCTGCTGGATTCGCTCACCCGGTTAGGCCGGGCGTTCAACGCCGCCATTCAGGGGGCCGGGAGAACCATGTCCGGCGGCCTGGATGTACGAGCCTTGGAAGAACCCAAGGCGATTTTCGGAGCGGCCCGCAACATCGAGCACGGCGGTTCGCTGACCATTATCGCGTCGGCGCTGATCGACACCGGCAGCCGAATGGACGAAGTGATCTTCAATGAATTCAAGGGCACCGGAAACATGGAAATCGTCCTCTCGCGCGAGCTGGCCAATCGCCGCGTCTGGCCGGCGATAGACCTGAACCAGTCCGGCACCCGTAAGGAAGAACGCCTCCTGACCCCCGCAGCCCTGGAGGTATCCTACAAGGTGCGAAGAAAGCTCCTGGATCGAGATCCCATTCGCGGAATGGAGACGCTCACGGCTTCGCTCGAGAAGTTCCCGACAAACGAGGAGTTCGTGGAAAAACTGGACGATCGAATGTGGCGATGACCCAAGCCCATGCCTGAATACTCCCCGCATCAGAAGAAAATCATCAACCGCTATTACGAGCACCGCGACCAGATTCTGCTCGCCCGGCTCCAGGAAATCGTGACCGAGCTGTTTCTCGCCGACTCCGAAGGAAAGCGAAAACAGCTTTGGACTCGGGCGGGCAAGGCGCTTGACGGGCTCAAGGTCCCCGCGGCACTGAAATCGCGAATCCTGGCCGCTCAATCACCGGAAATTCTCGCCGAAGCGCTCAAAGACTTGCTGAAGGGTCCACCGCCCGCCAGGAAATAGGCCCTCGATTGAATTGCGTCGGAGCACGAAGAAGTGCGACGCTCCAGGCGAGCCGCAGGCGCGCGAAACGACCGATGCCGCTTCAACACGGCATCGGCCGAAGTTTCACAAAACCCTTCAATGACCTACGGTTGATACGCGAATCAGGTTCCGTCGCTTTCAAGCGACTGGAAGTAGGCCGAAATCAACGCCGTTGAGAGGCTCGTCGACGTGGACAATAGCCCATCAAGTAATGTGGACCGAACGGCCGGGTCGCAGCCGCTAAGCTGCATCGCCGAACCGCCGACCATGAGCGCCATCAACTTCCGTACAAGTCGGGACCGCTTGTTTGCTTGTTTCATACCCTTAACTCCCCAACGGCACCGCGTTGGCCGTCGATCCGGTCTTTTCCTTAATCCTTTGGGCCGGCGTCCCGTGTGTCCAGCAAAGCTCGCCAAAGCCCGCCACG
>JBGTDB010000522.1:0-3355 GCA_041748515.1 Phycisphaerae bacterium | reverse complement strand
GGTCAATGCCAACTTGCACTCGGGCGGCAATTGCAGGCTCGGTGCTACTCCTTGCCACGTGCGCCTCAGCGGCCGATTGGCCGCAGTTTGGAGGCCCGAACCGCGACTTTGTCGTCGAGAGCAAGGGCCTTGCCGACAAGTGGCCGGAGGCAGGTCCAAAGCAGCTCTGGAAGAGAGAGCTTGGCGACGGCTATTCCACGATCATCGCCGAGGGCGACTTGCTGTTCACCATGTATCGCTCGGTGAAGGAGGACGGCGAACCGGGCGACAGCGAGTTTACCGTCGCCCTGAACCGTAAGACGGGCGAAACGGTGTGGGAACACGAGAATCACGCGCCCTATACGCCGCTGATGAAACAGTTCGGACCGGGCCCGCACACCACGCCCCTGATTGACGGCGAATATTTGTTCGCCATCGGCACCAACGCGGTCATGCACTGCTACGACAAGAAAACCGGTCAGGTTATCTGGAAACACGACCTGCCCAAGGAGTTCGGCGCTCCCATTCCCGGCCGAGGGTATGGCATCAGCCCCATCGCCTACAAGAATACCGTCATTGTCGGCGTGGACCGTGAACGCGATGAGGCCGGCTCCGATGGCGATGCCGATGACAAGCCGGAAGCCAAGCCCGCCGAGGCCCAGTCGCTCGTCGCCTTCGAGCAGAAAACAGGCAAAGTGGTCTGGAAGAGCCAGGATTATCCGATCACCTACGCCTCGCCGATCCTGATCGAGTTTGCGGGCCGTCCGCAGCTTGTCCTCCTGTTGGAACGCGACATCGTTGGCCTGAACCCGGATAACGGCGAGCGCATCTGGCATTCCGAGGTCGAGCCCGTCGGGGCGAACCTATCCACGCCGATTTGGGATGGGAAAGAGCACCTTTTCTGCTCGTCGGCTTATGATTCCGGCAGCCGCGTGTTCCGCCTTGTATCAAAGGACGGCACGACCGGTGTCGAGCAACTATGGTACGGCCGCAAGATGCGCATCCAGCACGGCAACGCCGTCCGCATCGGCGACTACGTCTACGGCTCCAGCGGTGACTTCGGCCCGGCGTTTTTCTCCGCCGTAAACCTGCTTACCGGCAACGTGGCCTGGCGCGAACGCGGCTTCAAGAAAGCCACCTGCGTCTATGCCGACAAAAAGCTGATCCTCCTCGATGAAGAAGGAGAACTTGCCCTCGTATCGGTCTCGCCCGGCGGAATGACCGTCCACTCGCGAACCAAAGTCGCCGAGCCCTACGCCTGGGCGGCGCCGACGCTGGTCGGCACCCACCTTTTTGTGCGCGACCGAAAGCACATCATGGCGTTCGACCTGGGCTGAGCCAGGCACTGGGGCTGGTGGCAATTCGGCCTTAATCGGAAGTAGTAGTTCGTGCGCATTCCGATCTCAGGGGTGCGCATTTTCTACGACGAAAACCCGCACCGGCCGCTGCTCGGGCGATAGGCAGAGGTCGTATTTCTCCCGAATGGCCTGGATGGCTTTCTCGGGCGGATCCTTTTCCATATCCAACGGAAAGTAGAAGTGGTAGTACCCTTCGACGTTCGCCTCGTCGATGACCGGGCGCTTGACGGCGTAGGAAAGATGGGCCGCGAGTTCGGCCGTGGAGCCAAGAGCGATGAAGAACTTTTCGCCCGCTTTGCGACGTTCGAGTACCTCGGCATTGGGGGCGATCAAGCCCGCATCCGGGTCGACCTTGAGCCGCATGAGCGCCGGCTCCCAATTGGGCGCCCCGGAGCCGCAGAGTTTCAGTATCAATACATCCCGGGACTTTTCCTCCTCAGCGATGCGCAGTTGAAAAGTTGTCTCCAGCACGGCCCGCACCAGGCCCAATGCGACGTTCCGATTTTTTGAACAGCCGCGAACCATGATGGCAATCTGTGCCTCGGCATCCGCGTCCGCCCGCCATTCAAGGTAGGGTGCGGGTACGCCGAGCGTTTCGGCGACCGCCCATGACAAGCTCACCGCCCGATTCTGATAGATGTGGGACGACGGCAGTTCGGAGCCTCCCGGCCGGGGCGGGCCGATTTGAACCAGGCAGATTGACTCTTCCGCGACTGGAGATAAGTCGATCACCGGCTCACCATCACGACGCATCGCCCCATCGAGAGTGTCGCGTAGCGGCACGGATTCGCCGCGCAACACTGCCCGAAGCAGCTTGGAGTCCTCCGCAAGAGTTGTCGGCGGCGCCCAGCCCAGAAACAAACCGTCTTTCCCTACAATGCCCGCGGCGGGCCAGTGGCGCACCCCGTAGGCCCGATGGGTTCGCTCCCTGTCATCCAGGCCGATCCATCCGGGAATCGTCCGCTTCTTGAGAAAACTCTGAACCTCGGGCTCCTCTTCATAAGTAATTGATATGAACACAATCGGTTCGTCGGCCAGCGCTTCCTTGACTTTCGCCAGGTACGGAAACAGGGCAATGCACGGACCACAGCCCGTGTGCCAGAATTCGAGCACAACGACATTGCCGCGCAGCGACTCCCAGGACCATTCCGCGCCCTCCGGCGACTGAAGGAGTTGTGAGAGCAAAAGGGGAGGGGCCGGACCGCCGACCACTGGGCGCGGTTGCGCTTCGGCCGCAGGTTCGGACCCCATGGCCCATGCCGTCCAGAATGACAGGATAACGGTCCAGGCAAAGCATTTTGTTTTCATGGTTCTTGGAAATGAATGGGTTAACGGGGCGGCACCACAACGAAACCCGGATGCCGCCCCGCGGAAAACGCCGCTTGTCACTGGGGTAGCGGCAGACACTTGCAAATCAAATCACCGTCATGAATCGCCCAATTGCAGTCTGGCGCGCTTACGGTACACTCTCCTGAACAGTAAGGAGTCCCACTCGGAAGCGGTATTCGCATCCTGCAATCCGCGTCGGCAGCGACATTCACGGAATTCGCGGGGCGCAGGACGAGAGTAACGGTGTCTCCGAATGCGTTGATGGCGTCTATTCCAGCGACCACTACTCCCCCATCTTCACCAAACTCAAGACTTGCGGAAATAATTAGAACGGGATCGGTATTGAAATCGCCGCCCGCGCGAACACGCAGCATCGTGCGACCAACGTCATCAATTTCAACACTCCGAACGTTGGCAATCCGCAATCGATCGTCCTCGGTTAAGTCCATCGCAATGCGAGCAATTGCGCCTTCTACATGGGCCGCAAGCCGAGCCGCGGAAAATTCTTGAGAGCCTTTGGGCTGTTTCGGCCTCGCGAACGCGGCCAGCGAAGCGCTAAACAACAGGATAGCCGCCGCCAAAACGGTCAAAATCTTCTCGCTACTTTTCATTGCTATTCTCCAAGAGAAAGGGGAACAAACAAGGCCCGAGAACACCTCGGTGCCAAAACGTTGGATGAACCTTACCCC
>JBGTDB010000521.1:0-2404 GCA_041748515.1 Phycisphaerae bacterium | reverse complement strand
GTACGGCCTCGTAGGCGCCCATGTCTACCCGCCCGCAGAGCACTCGCTCGCGCCCGTCGAGATCGGCCAATCCGAGAGTAATCGATTTACCGGGATCACCCGAGTTGATTGACGGTGAGCCGGTTCGCAGCCGAAGATTGTCATCCAGAGTGCCCGGCAGAAGGTCCGGTCCAATTCGATCCATCCACATGGGATCGACGCTAATGTTTTCGAAGCCGGCCAGGGTTCCTGTCCAATTCTGAACGTTTGAATACCTTACAACATAGTCCAATGGCGACCCGCCAAGGTGACTGGACTGAATTTGGCCCGCCGGATCAGAGTTATTCCAGAGAATGCTGTTGTCCAGGGCGATTGAACCCACAATGCTGTAAATTCCTCCGCTCGCAACATCCCCAACGTTGCTGGCAAACGTGCAGTTATCGCATGAGGCCGATCCGCCAAGAGAGTAAACCGCACCGCCGTAATCCGCCCGATTCCCCGAAAACAAACTGTCGGAGATCAAAGCACTCGCGTTGGCGATTTCCATCGCGCCGCCGGTGGAACCGGCGATGTTCCCCAAGAAACTGCACCGGGACAACTCTCCATAGGAAAGTTCAAATAGTACCGCTCCCGCGGAGGCCGCCTGATTCCCCAGAAACAGGCAATCAACGGCGGTCAATCCAGCGTTGTAGACACTGATGGCGCCGCCGAAGCTTCCGGCGGTGTTGTCCAGGAACTGACACCGGGCCATATCGGCAAATGCGCCGCTCTCAAGGCCGATGGCCCCCGCCGATCCGCCCAAAGCCAGGTTGTCGAAGAATGTCGTGTCTTCGATGGTGGTCATGCCGCCCATGCGGCCGTAAATCGCAGCCGCCTGACCAGCGAAATTCTGTCGGAAAACGCCATTGCGAATCGTCGGGCTGCCCCCGAGGCTGAACAGACCCGCTCCGACACCCTCATCGCCGGAACCGTTCGCATTGCCGCCGGTCACCTGAAATCCGTCGAGGACAACTGTTCCGCCATCGATCGTCACCACGTGATAACTGTTATCCGCGGCCGTGGCGAAGCTGCCGATTTCGCCGGACAAAGTCGTCGTGTTGGCCTCGGGGTCACGATCTTCACGAATCGTCTCGGTTCCATCGAACCCGCCGTATAGCGCCAGCCCGTCAAGAATACGGAACGAGTCATGGCGGTTTCCCTTACCTCGGTCGGGCTTATAGACCCCCGCGGCCACCCAGATTTCCTCGACCAGGCCAAGCGAGCACTCCGCCGCGGCAAGGGCGTCCTGAAGATCGTTGAAAGCGTCGGCCCAGGAAGATCCATCTCCGCCCGGCGTTGCGCCCGATCGAACATGCACAATCTGGTCCGCCGCAAACGACGTGATGGTCACGTCATCTACATGCCATATCACATCGGCGTCCACCGCGGCGGTGCGAAACCGCATGCGAAAGGAGTCCTCCATCGCGGCCGACGGCAGCGCGTGCGACCATCGCGAAAAGTCCGGAGGAATGCTTCCCCCGGCAGCAAGCCGATTCAGCTCTGTCCAGCCCGTCGCGTCTGTGCGGAACTCGATCACCAGCTCGCCGGCGAACGCACTCGGCGTTCCGACGAACCGGGTCGAGTAGGCCAGCGTCGCCGAAGGCGTGTTGCCCAGAAGAATACGGTTGCTGCGGAGTTCATCGGGTGCCGAGGCCCCCCCGCACGGCGCGTAGTTTTCCAGCCGGAGCACGTTCGGCAAACTGGGCGCGGCCGGTGAGAAAACGATCGACCCAGCTCGATTGTACGTCCATTTCGTCGGGTCAAGGCCGCCCGTAAAGGTGTCGCAGAAGGGCAGCAAGTGCGGCTCCGGCCGGGAATGCAAACACGCGGCCGCGTCCCTGGCGGCGACGATCGCGCTGAGCGCCCGCGCGCCGAAGGTGGTACATCCGAGCGACCCGCATCCGTTAATCTGTGAGCACATGATATCGCAATCGGAATCGGTTCCCCCGCCCGTGCAGGCTGAGTCATTGCAGTGGCAGGCGCCCCAGTTATGGGCTAGCTCGTGGGCCGTCAGACAGCGACGCTTGGCAAGATTGTTGTCGTAGCGGGACTGAGAGAATCCGTAACCCATGCCACCGCCGCACACGCTGTTGCACATCACTCCGATGTGGGCCGAGCCGATCTTCGCGTCCTGCATGGTCTTGCCGGTCATCAGGTGAGCAACGTCCCTGTGAACGGCACGCATGTTCAGGTTCCACTCGGAGGTGAATTGCTGAAGCAACGTCACGTTGTTCGTAGAAGTATACGGCTGCGCGGCGCTCGTCCGCACGATTATCGCCGTGATTTCGTAAGTGATTCCCGCCTGCTCCTCATATATGGCCGAGACGCCGTTCATAACCAACTCGATGTCGGCGATGGTGTTGGCCACGGAACTTCCGTTCAGAAT
>JBGTDB010000520.1:0-2490 GCA_041748515.1 Phycisphaerae bacterium | reverse complement strand
CTCGAGAAATGTATCGAGCAAACCGTTCGCTGGCTGAATATATCGCGGGAGCCTATCGGCGTCACGACGGGATCGGGCCGATCAGCGCGCAAAAAAACCGGACGATCGCGTCGACCCGTCCGGTTCAGCGTTCTTTGATTATCGTCTATCGGCCGCGCGGCATCCCGTCCTTCTCGACCTTGCGCACCGACTTGCGAGACTGGCGGCGCTTGCGCTCGGACGGTTTCTCGTAATAGCTGTGGCGCTTCATGTCACGAATCAAACCTTCGCGCTGGCAAAGGCGTTTGAATCGCTTGAGCATTTGTTGAACCGATTCGTTTCCACGCGGCCTGACCTTAATCACGAAATATCACAACCTCTCAGACTAGAATTTAACACCCCAGCGCTGGGCGTGACCCACGTCTCGCCCACCAGGGAGGCTGGGCATCTTATCCGATCGGCACAAGCCGGACCAGAGGTGATTTCGGGATGGCCCATTTCGCTAGCTCCCGCCGTCCGGGCCCCTGAAAACGCCGGCTTTTCAACCTCGATTTAGGTTGGAATGGCCCTGAAGCGACGCCCGAACATCTCGCACGAGTCGTAACCTATTGTAAATACGAAGGTTAGATGGTCTCCGAAACTCCGCCTGGCGGTCGGATTCGGCACATAACCCGTAGAAATGGCCAGCTTCGGAAACCTGAAACGAGTCGCACGGAAACACCAGGCCTTCGGAATACCCCGTACCGCCTGCTGATAGACTTAGTGGATCAGGCGGACTGGGCCAGGGGCGGGACGGGGGCGCTTAGCGATTGGAGGTCTTGGAGATCGACCTGGTGCTGGGCGAGGATTCGGTTGGCCAGGGAGACGGCTCGGGAGGAAGCGGCCAGTTTCGGGAGGGCCGATTTATACCTGCTGATACAGTTTTCGTGATCGGCAACGAGGCCGGGAAGGACGTATCCCAACTCCTGAAAGTGCAAGTGGGCGGTGCGGGCATTGGCCGGGTGCGGGCCAATCTCGCCGCCGAGGTCGTAGATCAGAGAAGCCAGTTGTTGACAGTGTCGCAAGGCGGAACGGGCCATGCGCCGCATGATTTCGGCCGCTCGCGCGGAAGACTGTGAGACAAAGACGTCGGACTCGATCAATCTGAGAGCCAGGCTGGACCGCTCGGAGTTAAGCAAGTCGTTCAATACGTCCAGAATCTCCGGCGATGCCATCAATTCGATTCCTCGACAGGAGGCTGAGTCAGGAACTCATCCTGACCCAAGGTGAGCTTTTCCGTGGAAGCAGCGGGATAAGAAACGGACGCGGCGGTGGGCATGGCGAGATGGCTGGCAAGCCGGTCGCTCGCCCGCTTGAGCGGGTCGGCAAAGAAGAACAAGGCGACAAGGGCGATCGCACAGACATTGACAATGGCAATGCCGCCGACCGGAGCGCGAACCACGGGTTGTCCGTCGTCCATCAGGGTCATTCGAACGATTATGCGCATGTAGTAGTAGAGACTGAAGAGTGTATTAGCCGCCAGCACAATGACCAGAAACCAGCCGAAGGCGTTGCCCAGGTTGCCCAGGGCGACAAGCACCCACCACTTGGCGATAAAACCCGCGAAAATCGGCAGGCCAACGAGCGAAATGAGACAGCAGATCATGGGCACGGCCAGCCACGGAGCCCGCCGAGCCAGACCGGTAAAGGCCTCGATGCGGTCACTGCCCGTGTCCCAGATAATCAGGGCGGTAATTCCGAAGGCTCCAAGATTCATGAAGAGATAGACAATGATATAGGCCATGAGGGCGGAGAGCCCGGAGCCGTAGCCTTCTGATTGCGGATGCAAAAACACGGCCGCGGCCATCATCATGTACCCGGCATGGGCGATGGAGGAATAGGCCAGCATGCGTTTGACGCTGCTCTGTACGTACGCGGCGAAGTTGCCCACGGTGCAGGTGACAGCGGCGACGATGCCGATAGTCCAGGCCATGGGAGCGAGCAAGTGAATCGAAAGGGGGCTGCTGACGCCCGCCGAGAAAATCATGACAAGACGGGCCAGCAGAATGAGGCCGGCGGCCTTGCTGACGACGCTCAGCCAGGTGGTGACTTCGATCTTGGCTCCCTCGAAGGCGTCGGGACACCAGAAATGGAACGGGACCGCCGAAATCTTGAAAGCGATTCCGGCGAAAAGCAGCAATAGGGCCGACCCGAACAGAAGCTGATTGGTTCCACCCCCAAGCTCGGAGGCCGCATACTGGGCGATCACCGGAACGCTCACGCTGCCCACCAGCCCATAAAGCAGGCTGGCTCCGTAGATCATCATGGCCGCGGAGACCGCCCCGAAGATCATGTACTTGAGGGACGCCTCGGCCCCAAGGCGGTCGCGCTTGTCGAAGCCGACCAGGGCATAGCTGGCCAGCGACGCCGTTTCGACGGCAACGGCGATCATCAGGAGGTTGGCCGTGCTGGCCATGAGGGCCATGCCAACGGCGCTGCCCAGCAAGAGAATGAAGAACTCGGTGGCGTTGC
>JBGTDB010000519.1:0-8312 GCA_041748515.1 Phycisphaerae bacterium | reverse complement strand
ATCGTGCCCTCCTGCTAAAGCTCCTTTTGCTGGCAGGAGGGCTGGGTGCGACCCTGGTCTTGGGCGTGGCGGCCTTTGGCGGCCCGATTCTGGCCATACTGTATCGCCCGGAATATGCTGAATTTCACCTTGAGTTCGTGGTTCTGGCGGTGGCCGCGGCTATCCAGCTCGTCAGCAGTTGCTGGGGCTATGGCCTGACTTCCGCCCGACGATTCCGGACCCAGGTTACGCTGGTATCGGTTTCATGTGCGGCCACCGCCGCGGCGGCCTTCGTGCTGGTGCCCCGCTGGGGGGTGATGGGGGCCTCGCTCACAGTGCTGGTAACGTCAATCGTGATGTGGCTGTTGCTCTTTCTGGCCATACGCGCGGCGGTCCGTGCACCACGACCACTGGAATCCGGACCCGGCCGCTAGCAGTCCGCGGTAGGAATCTTCCAATCCTGTGTGGCGCCGCCGTCTCGGCAGTGAGAACAAGGGCGAGACGCTCTTACCACGCTCTTTGCCACTGGCCGGCAGGCCATGCCGTGCCCTCGCGGCGCGACGGAAACAGTGCAAGTCGCCGATAAACAAACTATGCTCGAAACGATGACCGGTGTCAGGCCAAGCCCGTCCGACCAATCCGCAGGTAAGAAGCGCCCGCTTTACGCCCTGCACGTTTTCGCCTCGCTGGATCGGGGCGGGGCGGAAACCTGGCTGATGGACGTGATGCGGCACCTAGGCGACCACTCTCTGCGTATTGACGTTTGCGTTATCAAGGAAAACCGCGGCGCGTACGAGGATGAATTCGAGAGGCTCGGCGGGCGGGTGCATCGCTGTCCGCTTGGGCGGAACGTATTGTCGTTCAATCGACGGTTCCGTGACTTGCTGGCTCGCGAGAATTATGACGTCGTACACAGCCACCTTTACTATTTCTCTGGCCTCGTGTTGCGCGCGGCGGCCAAGGCCGGTGTGGCGATTCGTGTGGCTCACAACCATCCGGTCGAAGACCTCAAGAACGAACGGGCGACGCGACGTCTGTATACGTGGCTGATGATGCGCTGGATGCGGGCCTTCGGCACGCACTTTGTCGGCCCGACGCGTGCGAGCCTCGAAGCCATGTTGGGGCCCGATTGGAATCGCGATTCAAACAAGCGGATTATTTACAACGGCATTCGCGTTGAGCGTTTCCTAGAGCCGGTCGATCGAAACGAAATTCGCCGCGAACTGGGCCTGCCGGAGAGCGCGAAAATTGTTCTAAACGTCGGTCGATTCGTCCCGCACAAACGACAGGGTATCCTGGTAGATGTGGCCGAACGGGTCCGGGCCGAAAGGCCCGATGTGTATTTTGTGCTGATCGGCGCAGGCCCACTGCGAGATGAGGTTCAGGCCCGCGTCCGCCAGAAGGGTCTGGAGGAAGGGTTCCGCTTTGTGGCCGGGCTTCCTAGCATCGACCCCTACTGGCTTTCGGCGGATGTTTTTGCGTTTCCATCGTGCAACGAAGGCTTCGGCATCGTGATCGCCGAGGCCGCAGCCGCCGGGCTGCCGGTTGTCGCCTGCGACATTCCGGGTGTCCGTGAAGCCGCCGCGGCCTGTCCCACGATCGAGCTCCTTCCGGTGGACGCCCCGCCGGCCGCGTGGTCGGATATGATTCTCCGATTTCTGAATTCGCCGCGCCCGTCTGACGCGGATCGGCGTACAATGCTGCGGAAGTTTCCGTTTACTATTGAGGCGTCGATGAAAGCGCTCATGGCGCTTTATGAGCCGTCTGGATATTCAGTTAATGATTACCCTTCTGAATATCGAGGTTCGGAAGCCCTCACGCTGCCGAATCGATGTTGTTTTCCGCCATGGGTCCGAAGACGTGAATATCGCCGCTGATCGAACGGGCCCCCGATCTTGATGTCTGTTCATCCAGGCGGAAGACAGCGCGATTGCGATCGTCATACAAGTAACAGTTATTGAACTCGATTCGACCGGCGTCGTCGCCGCGCTGTCGGCCGAAGACATTGAAATGGAATGGGACTTCTGTTCGTTTGCGGGCTACCAGTCTCCATTTGCAGTCCTTGAAGCGAACATTAACGGATGAAGCGGCGCTCCAAGCGCAATACAGCCCGGCGTACTCGATCCGCTCTCCCGTGCAGCGAACAAATTCAACCAAACCCTTTGGAGAACCCGACGGATTGACCATGATGCGGTAGCCAGGCTGCCAGGATCCCGACGAAATACAGTTCCAGAAGCGAACCCCCACCGGCGCTGAGTGCTCATTTAACCGCGAAATATTGACAACAAACCCGCTTCCCTCGTTGTTCTCGGCCCGGGTATTGATGACTTCGATGTCAGAAAGCAACCCGCGTGCCTGGGCCGGCTCTAAGGCCAGTCCGGCCTGCGGAGCCGTCCCCTTCGTGCGGCGAAAGACGCAGTTCTCGATGCGAAGACGCTCAGCCGAGACGACGCTCATGCCTTGCCGGTAGTTTTCGACGGAGGTGCAATCTCTGATAACCACGTCGCGGCACGGAACATGACCCAAGTCGTCGGTAGGCCCCACATAAATCCCATCGCCTCCGGACTTTTGCAGAGTCAGTCCGAGCACAGTGATCCTCTCAGAACCGCGAAAACTCAAGGCGTGACGAAACTCCGATCGTTCGTAGGGGGGGTTCACATAGTCCTGTTGACGCATCCGTAACGTCGCACCGTACCCGCGAATGGTTATGTCGTTCACTCCTGTTCCGGAAAGCAGGCAGTCGTGCAAGTCTCGGAATTCGCCCTCCTTGGCCGCAATCACTACACCTGGATCAAGCACAATATTCTGATGGCTTCGGAGCCGGATGGGGCGCACCTTCCAATCGCTGCCAACATACGGAATCAACACAGTCGTCGCGCCGGAATTGATCGCACCCTGAATGGCCGCCGTGGCATCCTCAGGATCGTATCCCCACCAAGCGGCGTCGGCCGCCTGAAGCTCTCCTCTTTCGACCCTTTGAATGGCATCACGGTTAGGAACGCTCGCCGGAATCGATAAAGGAGGCTTTGTATCGTCGCCACGTAGCAAGCTCATAGCGCAGATCGAGCAGACATACGACACCCCGACCAGGTGGAACAATCGGGGCACTCCGCGCCGCTTCTGAGGGCAGGAGGCGGCCCCGTTGCTGCGCCATAGAATACTATTTGCCCAATTCACTTTAACCTCCTTGAAGCGGATTCTCCCGGCGAAATAGTCCTGAGTGCCCTGTTAGAAGCGATCACTTCGCAGCCGATTACGACAAACGACACCCACAAAACCATGATCCATGACGCGCCGACAAAGAACTCGTCGAGAGCCATATAGGGGACGACGCCAATGCACCCGGCCAGGCAGGCTTTCCCTTCCAGGCGACTTGCCAAGGATGCTTCTCTTCGCCCTCCCAGAAACGTGTTAGAGACTAGCCAAAGTATCGGAATTAGGAACAGAATGCCGCCGACAATGCCTGTTTCCGCGAGCGTTCGCAGGATTGCCGTATGGCTGCCGCGAAGCGTGTCGCCGTAAGGGGTTCGGTAAGTTAACAGGTACCAGCGGTCTTTGCCCAGTTGTCTTCGTTGCGTATCATCATGAAAGCGAGAGTACAGTGCCCCATGCCCCAATCCGATCGACGTAGCCTGCGGCGAGGACGTGAAGGCGCGCCACGCAGTAGCGTAAGTCACTTCACGGCCTCGATCTCGAAAATCGCGAAATCGCTCAGGAACTCCAAAAACTACAACAAGCATACCCAATACCATGGCAATGGGAATCAGTACGGTCACTGATCGAATGCGAAGCACAAGCATTAATACAGCGATAAATGCAGCCAGGCAGAGCACGCCACCTCGACTACCCGTCCCTAGTATCGCCACGAGCAACAGCAGCGCGACAACGGCCCAGAAAGCCCGATTTGCGCCTCTGTCGAAAACTGATCCAATTGCAAAGCCGAGGGCGGGAATTATCGCGAAGTTGAGCGTTGTCGCCGATCCCAACGGTCCGAACATTCGGATGAACCCCAGACTTGCCGTTACCATCGGGCCAGATGCCGCGCTGGGCCGCCAGCTTGGGAAGACGAACGATAGTCCCGCGTAAACCATCATGATAAACAGAATCAGCAATGTGATCAGGCGTCCAATTGCGATTAACCGCTCACGAGGCAGTCCGGAAAGAAGAAGTACGCTTCCAAGAATTCCGAAGCACATGCAGAGGGTCTCTAGAGCGGAGTACGTTCGCATGTATGCATCGCGACCATTCCAAAAAATTGAGATAGCCTGCCACAGACCGAGGGTCAAATATGGGATTAGGAACCACCTTTTCGTCGGCCCGTAGAGGCGAAACCCATAGAATCCCGCGAATCGGATGCAAAGTAGAAGCACGCCAAACACGATGACCATCGCTTCCGTCCACCAAAGATCAGCGACAAACGGAATCGGTACAAGACGTCCCGAGGATGAGGGGATCAGCGATACGGGCAGCAGGAAAAGCGCCAGGATGAATCCCACCGTCCAAGCTCGAGGGCCCCATTGCAGACCATTGGCTTGGATTGCCGGAGCCATTCTCTGGGCCCTTTGAGAATTCGATTGTATGCCGCCATGGAGAACATTAGTCATTGTATGCTCGCGAATTACGGCAATAATCTGAGCGGTGACAAGGCCGCTCTAGTTCTCTCGCAAGGCGCACTAACTTCGGACGCGTCCGCCAAGTCGGCTTGGTCCAGTCTCGCTGCCCCTATCGTGCGGCAGGTTGTCCGCTGCGAACCACTTGATTGTGCAATGCAGTTGTTGAATTCACTTGCGATCCTGATTCAACGCCTCGCCTCTCCAAGTGGTTACTTGTCTTCACGGTCAAGCACGTAATCCTCCTGACTACTTCGTACTCGCTTTGGTTCAGGGACGCCATCTCCAGCATGATTCAAAACTACAGTTTTACAGCAGCTTGGCCAAGTCCCGTGTCAGCGATCTGCGGCAGGACGTTCTTGAGAACCCCAGCCGAGTAACCTGGAAGTCATGAATTTCACCCTCTGAGGCATCCTATGGATACAGTACTTTCCGAACCGCACAATTCGATCGCCGGGCCATCACGAATCGACGAGTTTTCAGCGCCGCCGCACTTTCTGTCTTATCGACATTTACTGTCAGTTAGCGCATCGCTTCGGTGCAGGCTTAAGATTCTGTAGTGTTCAGGCTTGTAACGACGCGGCGAAAGAGTCACCTGCAAAGGTATAGTCATCGTTCTCCGCTTGGCGGCAGATTTGGTGATTCCAGAAACCCCCTCAAAATCACCTGCGCCGCCACGCTGTCTATCCGGGCCTTCTTTTTCTTGCGGGTGAATTCTCCCTCCAAAAGCATTTCCCCGGCCGCGAAGGACGACAGTCGCTCATCCCAGTAGTGGGCGGGCCGGTCGGCTGCTCGGGCCAGCGCCTCGCCAAATCGCCGCGAGACTCTCGCCTGCTCGCCCTCGGTTCCGTCCATGTTGAGCGGCAGTCCCACGACAAACGCATCCACCCCGTACGTCTCGGCCGCCGCCAGCACGGCCCGAACATCGTCTTCCATTCGGCCGGTCGCGGGCACGGTTCTAAGCGGCGAGGCAATCGTGCCGCCGGCGTCGCTGACCGCCAGCCCGATGCGCTTTCGGCCGTAGTCGATGGCGAAGTAACGAGTCATGAGGGAATGGCAAATGCTGAATACCAATAGTCTGTCAGGATTGTATCTTGAGGCCAAGGAACACCCGGCTTCAGTGCTGCTTTGCCGTCGTGCGAATCAATCAGATGGCGTATGCGGCAACGGGCAAAACTACGACAGTCTAATCAAAATGGCGAATGACGGACGGCCGCCCCTTCGCAATCTCATTTGCAGGTTAGATCCGCCGTAGTCTGGCCGCTTCCGTTGATAGCCCGTGTTTTAAGGCAGCGACACTTGCTTTGCATCGGTTTCAACCGGTCGAAAAAAGTTTATGATCCGCCAACTCCGGTCTTAAGGGGGACTTCTCGCCGAGCCACATCATTCACCAAAGGCCGCCGGCGTGCGGATTCACATCTTAGCCTCAATTTTCGTCGCGCTTTTCCGCGTACCCTACGGCGAGCCTCAAGGGTCATGTACACGGATTCGCCGCTCTTTCGCATTCCGCATTCATCATTCTACGTCCGTCATTCTGCATTCGAGGTCGCGGGGCCGCGTTACAGGTATTTGTCGCCATAAATGTGGCTGACGTTGTCTACCAGCTCTTTAATACCCTGCGAGTCGCGCTTGGTGCAGATCAGCGTGGCGTCCGGCGAATGAACAATAACCAGGTCGTCCACGCCGATGGTCGCAATCAGGTGGTCGTCCATCGACACCACGATGTTGCCTCGCGATCCAAGATGCACCACCTGCCCGGCCGCGGATACGTTGCCGTCGCCGTCGGCCTGGATGACTGACTCGATGGCCGGCCACGAACCCACATCAACCCAGTGGCAGTTCAGCTCGACCACCAGCACTCGATCGGCCCGCTCCATCACCGCGAAGTCGATGCTGATCCGCATCAGCCCCGGATAGATCGCTTCCAGTTTCGCCTTTCGCTGGTCGGTGCCCCATGCCCCGGCTATTTCGCGAATCGCGCTGTACGACTGCGGCAGGTGCTTCTCGATCTGCCGAAGTATCGTCGTGGCTTTCCATGCGAACAGGCCGCTGTTCCAATAATATTCCCCGCTGGCAACGTACTTCATCGCCGAGGCCATGCTCGGTTTTTCCGTGAATTTCTGAACCTCGAACACGCCGTCCGCAATCTGCTTTCCGCGGCGGATGTAGCCGTAGTTGGTGTCAGCCCGCGACGGCCTCACCCCGAAAGTAACCAGCGCATCGGCGTTCTGCTCGGCAATGTCGAACGCCCGAAGCACGTATTTCTGGAAAGCCTCGATTGGCGAGATCAGGTGGTCGGCGGTGAATACGCCGATGACCGCCTCGGGATCCTGTTCGTGCAGCACGGCCGCCGCTAGCCCCACGGCATTGGCCGTATCGCGACCCACAGGTTCGCCGACCAGGTTGCCTTGGGGCAGTTCAGGCAGGTCTTCGGCAACCGCTGAAAGAATGTCCTCGGTGGCAATAATGTGAATACACTCGGGGCCGAAGATTCCAGCGATCCGCTCGTAAGATTGGCGCAACAGGCTCTTGCCGTTGAAAACGCGGATTGTCTGTTTCGGCCGGTTCTTACGGCTGAGCGGCCACAGCCGCACGCCCGCGCCGCCCGCCATGATGACCGCATGTCGCACGATCGGCCTCCCAGTCTTGGCTCACTCTCGGTTTCAAACGCTCGCACCCGTCAAAACACAGTTTCAATGCACCGGGAGAAAGCCCGATGATTTGCCTACGGGCTTGCGTTTCGCAGCGCCTATGAACCCAACGCCGACTTCTCAATCCAGCCCCGGATTATTCGCCGACTTCTTCAAAACCGACGCGCGTCAGATCGGCAAACTCAAGCATCCACTTGCGGCGGCTGCCGTCCTGAAAGAGAACATCAACGACCGTTCGCTTCGCCCCGCGCTCGATGCCCATCACCTGTCCAAGCCCCTGCACAGGATGGCGGACGAGCGTCCCCGCCGACCATTCCTCGATATCGTTGGGCAAACGCTCGCGATTGCTCCGCGGGCTGTACGTCGGAGCCGGCGACGGCTCAGTCTCGGCCCATTCTACCAGCGACTTTGGTAATTCGTCGAGAAACGGGCTTCGGGTCGTGCGAGCCGTCGCCCCGCGAGTCATCCGATACCGGGCCAGCGAAAGCGTCAGCCGCTTTCGGGCACGGGTCATGCCCACGAAACAAAGCCGTCGCTCTTCTTCCTCATCGCCCCGGTTCTCGGAGCCGCGATGAAACGGCAGCAGGCCGTTCTCCATCGCGATCATGTAAACACAGTCGAATTCCAACCCCTTCGCCGCGTGAAGGGTCATCAACGTCACCGCCTGCCGGGCGTCTTCGATGGCATCCACGTCGCTTACCAAGGCAGCATATTCGAGCCAATCCGCCAGAACAGCCTCGGGGTTGTCGCCCTGGAAGGCCGCGGCCGCGTTGAGCAACTCGTCGAGGTTCGTCGCCGGGGAATCGTCGGCCTCTCCCGAATCCGCATACATGGCCCGAAGCCCACTACGACCCAGCACGAACTCAACGGCCGCAAGCGGCTGCATGGCCGCGGCAGCCTTCAGCCCACGCAACAATGCGGCAAACTCATCGAGCTTCGCCGCCCCGCGGCCCAGCGTGGCCGTTGCTGCCGGATCCAGCAGCAGATCAATAACGCGCACGCCGCTCTGCCGGGCCAGGCTGACAAGCCGATCAACGGTCGTGCTGCCGATGCCGCGCGTCGGCGTGTTGAT
>JBGTDB010000518.1:0-4531 GCA_041748515.1 Phycisphaerae bacterium | reverse complement strand
GAATCCCATCGCAGATCGACGCTTCGAGTTCTCCCTTGGTTTTCATGGTCATCTTGAGCCTCTCTGACATTCCAAGGGGCCGATGTTTTGGCATAGGGTGCTAAGTCTCATGAACCCGGCGACGCCCGGGGCTATGCCCTGGAAGCATACAACTCGATTGCGCACGATGCATGGAACCATCGGACTAAGAATCGTATGATGGCGCCATAGTGCGCCGCCCCCCGGCAACGCGCCACAGCTTGCTACGGTTCCATTTCCCCACATCACCGCGTGCCCATTAGCTTCCCGGCTGTCCGAGATTGTCGATAACCCTTTTGGTCTGACCGTCGACTCGCACCGTTTGCAGCCGCTCGTCGGCGAAGCACGAAACCGAGTACACCAGCCGGTCGCCGGCGGATCGGTCCTTCGGCTCCTCGAGCGGCTGGTCGCGCGTCCCTCGCTCAGTGCCAGCCGGGGCGCGCTCACCGCCTGCCGGCTGAAGGACACAATTCACCTGCAAGGCAACGCCCTTGACGTGCTTTTCCGCGATCTGCGTTGCATCGCGAAGGTTGAGTTGACCCTCTTTGATCAGCTCGGCCATTCGCTTTGCGTGCGGCTCCTGGACCGTATCGCGCATCGGGTTTTCCGCTTGCCTTTGCGACCACGCCTGAACCGACACTAGCCCGAGGGGGACAAGCAGCGCCAGACCTCCAACTGTCCAACGATGTCTGTTTTGTGACATGACAACTCTCCTCTCTGCAATCCTTCGACCAAGGAGACAGGCCACCTGTCTCATGCCTGTCGAAATCCTTCTTTGCAAATCCCACTGCCCGCGCAGAGCCGCCGATGCCAACCAGGATGAAGCGGTGTTCTCTCGACGTCTGTCCATAGGCTCGCCGATTAGGTGCACAACCGCTTCAAGGGTCGAAGGATCGAATTCGTCAGCAGCAGCCTTCGAGTGCCCGCCCGGTTGGCACGGCGGACTCTGCACAACAATGGACGATTCTTTGCGACTCTCCTCTCGGCGTCTACAAGGGACTCTTACCTGACTTATTAGGCATTAATACCTGCTGAACCTTGCGTTGCTGAAGATAAACGACTGACTGCGAATGCTATTTTTCCCCGCGTTTTCAGGCCCGTGGGCGTCTTTTTGGCGTTGCAAGACTTTTTTCGAGATTGCCGGGCGAATTGCTGGCTTGATTGGTTTGTACCCTCAAGCCACTTTGTCCATCGAGATGGCCTACCGGATCTACCGACTCAAGACTCGATTCTCGTGGTCGCACGAGGCGATCCCGCAGGCAAGTGATTGCGCCCACGTTCAAGACGACCGCCAATAAAGGCCGGATGCTGACGTGCCGCTTAGGATGTGGTCGGCCCTTCGTCCCGGCGTTTTGCCGCGACTTGGGGACGACGCTCCCGCTATGGTCGCGTCGTCGTTGCTGGAGCGGCGAGACGGAGTGTTCGCCGGAACTGACTTGTTCAGTCGATCTGTAACACGGATATCCGTACAAAAATCAATAGTCCGCGCTATGACCTTGGCATTTCTATTCACGTCTTCAAAAGTCTGCGTCTTGATCACGCCGCCGCACGCACCTACATTGATCCCTCGGTACTGGTGCTGGCTACTGAGTGGAGCGCTTCCTTGCCTGAATCCTTCAAGAACATCTGGGCTCCCTGGCGGATGGAATACATTCGCTCGATCGGCGATGAAGAGGCCGAGGGCAGGTGTTTCCTGTGTGACTACTGGGGCTCGCCCGAGAAAGACGCCGAGAATCATATTCTTTGGCGCACCGACGATGCCTTTGTGGTGATGAACCGCTTTCCGTACACCGGCGGACACCTTTTGGTTGCGCTGGCGGAACATGAGGGAGACCTGGAAGCGCTGTCCGACAATCAGTTGTCGGCGATGGGCCGGGGAATTCGCGACTCGGTTCGGGTACTTCGGGCGGCGATTCAGCCGCAGGGATTCAACATTGGTTACAATATCGGGCAATGCGCCGGGGCGGGGTTGCCCGACCATCTGCACGCTCACGTTGTGCCCCGCTGGGCGGGGGATACCAACTTCATGTCCGTGGTGGGCGAGGCGCGGGTCATTCCGGAGGCGCTGGAGGTAACGTACACGGCGATCTTGCGCGCGGCCGAGGAATCAGGCTTCGTCCAATGAGCGGCCATCTCAACGATTCCACTGATCCGACGGACGGTCAAAACGCAAGCTCCGCGAGTGGTCGGAAGCATTTCGAGCCAGCCGATCCGATTCGGGGTCCGTTTGAGCTGGACCGGCATCGAATCGTTGAAAGCACGGCCTTCCGGCGGCTGGAGGGTAAGACTCAGGTCTTCGCCCCCGCGTTTCACGATCATTTTCGCACCCGGCTCACCCATACGCTGGAGGCGGCCCAGATCGCACGGACGTTGGCCAGGGGCCTCGGAGCGGATTCGGAATTGGCGGAGGCGATTACACTGGCCCACGATCTGGGCCATCCGCCTTTCGGCCATGCGGGTGAGGCCGCCCTCGACGAAGCCATGTCCGGGCGAGGCGGGTTTAACCACAACGCCCACTCGGTCCGGGTCGTCGAATACCTGGAGCATCCTTTCCCCGCGTTTCGGGGACTGAATCTAACGCGCGAGACGCTGGACGGGCTCCGCGCACACTGCACTCGGTACGATCGACCTGACGATGGCGGAGGCGGGTCTGTGCGGGCATCGCTGGAGGCCCAGGCGGCGTCGATCGCGGATCGGATCGCCTACAATTGCCACGACCTGGAGGACGCTATCGGGGCAGAGTTTTTCGGCCTGGTGGAGCTGGCCGAGCTGGTGCTGTGGCGCGAGGCCTTGGAGCCGTTGAACGAGGCGTGGCCGAGGGGCAAAGCCCCCTTGGATGCGACGCCGCCGGGAGGCACCGCCCCCTTAAACCCGGCGCGGCCGGGGGGCACAGCCCCCTTAAACCCGGCGTTGCCGGGGGGCAAAGCCCCTTTGAACCCGGCGTTGCCGGGTCGGCCGATCCATGCAATTCGGCGAGCGGTACTGGACAATCTGCTCAATGCCCTACTTGCGGATGCGATACGGACGGCGCGGCTCTCTCCTAAAGCGGTCGCGTCGGATGTCGGCGGCCTGGGCGGCGGTCCGGCGGTTGCTTTTTCCGATCGGATCGAGGCGGGACTGGTCGAGTTGGAGCGTTTCCTGGTGGCGAATGTTTACAGGCGAAACGAAATCGCGGAGATGGACGCTCGCGGCCGGTCGATGATTCTTTCGCTGTTTGAGGCGTATCGGGACGATCCCGGTCGGCTTCCGCCACGATTTTCTGCGCGCATCGGCGAACAGGGCGCCGAGCGGGTGATCTGTGACTACATCGCGGGCCTGACCGATCGGTATTGCAAAGCGGAGTTCGAGGAACTGTGCGGCTGATGAATCGCATCAAGGATTCGGGTGCGGAAAAGCGTGAAACTTTGGCGCTGCGCCCGAAAGACAAAATTCGCGGCCCTGGGAAGCAAGACCCCCCTCAATCCCCCCTTGGCAAGGGGGGAGGGAATGCCGCTGTCCATACTTCGACTCGCAATGGTGAAGAGTTGATGAGGATTGCGATTGCATTGACCCGGCGGATTCGGCGGTTGAGATTTTCGGCGCCGGTGGCCCATGTGTACAACCCGTTGGTGTATGCGGGCGATCAATACGCGGAATACATCGAGCGATTCGGGCGGGGCGAGCGTGAGATTGTGCTTTTCGGCATGAACCCCGGCCCGTGGGGAATGACGCAGACGGGTGTGCCATTCGGTGAAGTGGGCATCGTCCGGGACTGGCTGAAACTTTCCGGGCGCGTTCGTCGCCCGCGGAGCGAGCATCCAAAAGTCTTGATTCGCGGGTTTGACTGCACGCGAAGCGAAGTGAGCGGCTCGCGCCTCTGGGGCTGGGCCAAGGATGCGTTCGAAACGCCGGAGCGGTTTTTCAGCCGGTTTTTTGTGGCGAACTATTGTCCGCTCGTGTTTCTGGAGGAATCGGGGCGAAATCGGACACCGGACAAGCTTCCGGCGGAGGAGCGCGTTCCTCTTTTTGCGGCCTGTGACGAGGCGCTACGCGAAACCGTCCTGACCATGCGGCCAAAGTTCGTCATTGGTGTCGGCGCGTTCGCCGCAACGCGGGCGCGGCTGGCATTGGAGAATCTTGTACACGGCGCGGATCAAGCCTCCTTGCCGGATCGGACACGCGGGGAGCAATCGGCATTGGTGTACCGGCCGGTAGTCGGCGAGATTCTCCACCCCAGCCCGGCGAGTCCGGCGGCCAATCGCGGCTGGCGCGAAGCGGCGGTGGCGCAGATGCGAAGAATCGGCATAACCCTCCCGACTGGACCGGGATCGATTCGCCAATGATTCGACGAGCGATGCGAACGGGTCAAACTTCAAAACTCGCCAGGACTTCCTTGTATAGCGCCGCATACGCGTCGAAGGTATGGCCGGCGTGCCATTTGGTTTCAACGGAGTGCTGCGCGCCGCGCCCGAGTTCGGCGGCGAGGGAGCGGTTGGAAAGTAGGGTTAGTATTGAATCGGCCAGAGCCTGAGTG
>JBGTDB010000517.1:0-3203 GCA_041748515.1 Phycisphaerae bacterium | reverse complement strand
GGGAGCCTCACTCAAACGAATTCGTGCCCAATCGTATAGTCGAATCCGAGAGTTCGATCGCGCGCTCCGAATTTGAAGTCCATGCCCGGCCCCATCAGGCGACATCCGTAACTCGTTATTCGTGTCGGAGGGCTTCGATGGGGTGCAGGATGGCCGCTTTGAATGCGGGGATCAAGCCGAAGACCACACCAACACCGGCCGAGAAGCCAAGGGCGATCGCGACGACCCAGATAGGTACCTTCACTTCGACCATCGACGGGTGCATTGAGGCCACAGCGCAGATGCCATAACCGAAAAGAATGCCGATTGCCCCGCCGATCATCGCAAGCACCACGGCCTCGGTGAGGAACTGGGCGAGTATGTCCCGCCGCCTTGCTCCGATGCTTTTTCGCAGGCCGATTTCGCGGGTTCGCTCGGTTACCGATACCAGCATGATGTTCATGATTCCGACGCCGCCGACGATCAACGAAATACCTACAATCCCCGCGAGCACGCTGGTCACGGTAATTCTTACTTTCTCGAAATTACGAAGAAACTCGTCCTGCCGGAAAATGCGAAAATCGTTGGGTTGGCCCGGGCGAAGGTTGTGCCGCGTGCGAAGCACCTGAGTCATCTGGAGCGCCGCTTCTTCAACGTGTTCCTCTCCGACGGCTTCGATGACAAAAGGCATGAAGCGGGCGAGGAAGGGGAACATTTTCACCGTCGTCGAATAGGGCACGAGAACGACGCGATCCTGTACGTTGCCGAACATGGCCCCCTTGGGTTCGAGCAGGCCGACGACCTGAAAGCGAAGCTGGTTGAGGTAGACGTAGTCGCCGACGATGCTCTCGTCAGCTGCCATGTGTGTAAGTAGATCTCGGCCGAGGACGCAGACGTAGGCGCCGTTATCCACCTCGATGGGGCCGTAAAACCGGCCGTCGTCGACAAAGAAATTGCGGATAGTCTGAAACTGCTCGGTGGCTCCCTGGAGCTCGACGTTCTCGACGCGCTCGTTGCCGTACTCGACGGTCGCGGTGGAATAGAGCATCGGCGAAATGCGCCTGATTTTATCGCATTGGGATCCCACGGCGCGAACGTCTTCGAGGTCCATCATTACCCGGCCAAGCATGCGTCCGCCTGCGCCGCCGGGGTTGTAAGGCAGGACGAACATCATGTTGGTCCCGAACCCGCGAAGCATGTTGGTGACGTAATCGCCAAAGCCCTGGACGAAAGAGACGACGGTAATGGTCGAAGTGACCGCGATGATGATACCGAGCGTGGTCAAGAACGATCGAGCCTTGTTGGCCCAAACCTGGACAAAGGCGGCCACCACATTCTGGATATCGCGTTCGATCCATCGCCCGAACCAGCCACAGGCGCGCACCGGCGACGTCAGAAGCTTCCAAAACAAAGGTTGCTCCCTCGAACGCTCTCCGCGGATTACCGGTGCCACTGCCGACGTCATTCCCGCATCAACCAATTTATAAATTGCCAAATCACCAGATCACTCATGTCTCAGGGCATCAATCGGGTGCAATATCGCCGCTTTGAACGCCGGGATGATTCCGAACACCAGTCCGGCCCCGGCCGACGAGACCAGGGCAAGAACCACCGCCCAGAGCGGTACTGAAATTGGAACCATTTCCGGATGGAGTGACGCGACGTGGGTCACAGCGTATCCCAATATAACCCCGATGCCGCCGCCGAAGACGCAAAGTACGACGGCTTCGGTCAGAAACTGGACCATGATATCGCGACGACGTCCGCCGATGCTCTTGCGAAGGCCGATCTCGCGAGTGCGCTCCGTTACCGAGACGAGCATGACGTTCATGATGCCGATCCCGCCGACCAGCAGGGAAATGCTCACGATCCCTGCGAGAATCGCCGAAGCGGTGTTTCGCAGGAATTCAAACTCCTTGAGCGCCTGGTCCTGTCGTCGAATGATGAAGTCATCCGGCTGATCCGGCCCCAGCCGGTGACGATTGCGAAGCACCCGTCGAATCTCGCCGACGGCCTGATCAATGCGATCTTCGGCCACTGCCTGAGCGAGAAACGGCATCGACTCCCGCAGATTGGGATACATCTTCACGGCCGTCGTGTACGGGATCATGGCAGTTTCGTCCTGATCCTCGCCCATCATGCTTCCTTTAAACTGGAGCAGGCCAATGACTTTGAAACGCTCATTGTCCAGATAGACGTACTGGCCGATGATCGATTCGTCGCACTGCAAGTGTTTGAGCAGCGTGCGCCCTAGGACCAGAACCGGCGCGGCCATCTCTACGTCCATGGGCCCGAAGAACCGGCCCTGGTCTACGAAGAAATTGCGAATGACCTGATAGTCCTCCGTAACGCCGCGAATCGGCACTTCGAGCGCCGTCTCATCGCCGTACTTAATCTCGCTTCGGCGGGTGAATAAAAAAGGCGTGATGCGATGGATGCTGGGGCATTCCGTTCGCGCGGCCTCCACGTCGGCGAAATCGAGACGCACTGTGCCGATGGCCATTCGGTTGGCCCCTGCGGGATTGTACGGATAGACGCCGATAAACTGCGTGCCGTAGCCTCGGACCATTTCGGTCATGTGATTGCCGAAGCCCTGCACAAAGGAAATGACGCTGATCGTCGAGGTGACGGCGATGATGATCCCCAAAGTTGTGAGAATGGAGCGGCCCTTGTTGGCCCAAATCTGCACTGCGGCCGTGGCGATGTTCTGACCATTGCGGGCCGCGGTTTGTACGGACCGTCGTAGCAACCTTCGGGGCAATTGAAGCAACCAACGTATCATGCGGATGCCGCCAGAGTTTGGCTGCTGCCGGAATGCGGCGACTTCCCTGAACCGTCGGCCGGCGCAATTGAAGTCCGAAGCGGTCTGTCGTCCCGCGTGGTGCTGCTGAGAATCTTCCCTCGGGCCGATTTTGTCGGTTCGGTGGAGACTCCACCTTGTTCGGCCGGTCCTCGGCTGGGTGTATTTTGCGCCGGATCGTGGGCGGAATACTCGTCCGAAGCAATCAGGCCATCGCGCAGGCGGATGATTCGGCGACAACGAGCGGCGATGTCCTCTTCGTGCGTGACAATGATGATGGTCTGGCCCTCGGCGTGGAGCGAATCGAACACGGCCATGATTTCGTCGCCTGTTTTGCTGTCGAGATTTCCGGTGGGCTCGTCGGCCAGAATAATGTCGGGTTCCTGGGCCAGGGCCCGGGCGATGGCGACGCGCTGCTTCTGCC
>JBGTDB010000516.1:0-11928 GCA_041748515.1 Phycisphaerae bacterium | reverse complement strand
GACGCCGTCGAAGGCGTGAACACCCTGCCCCGATTCAAGTCTGAAGTTGACGATTATTTTAACGGCGTCCCCACAATATTCACCGTTCGTATTGGATGGTCGAACACGTCGCCGTTTTATCGCCGAGTGCTGGAAGTCTGCCGCCGCATTCCCTTTGGCAAGACGGCCAGCTATGCGGATCTGGCCCGGGCGGTCGGTCAACCTGGCGCGGCCCGCGCAGTGGGCGGCGCCATGCGAAGCAACCGAATGCCCCTTGTCGTGCCCTGCCACAGGGTGCTCAGCTCCGACGGCGGACTTGGCGGCTTTTCCACGCCGAACGGCTCGAAGGACAAACTCAGGTTACTGCGCCATGAAAACCCTGCTTTTGGGGCGGATGCACGGCCTCGCCGTTCGACCATCGTGACAATTGCAAAGAGCGTGTAAAAAGCACGCCGCAAGAGAGAACAGTCGCAACCAAGGGTATCCAAATGAACGGAATCTCAAGACGCGGGTTTCTTCAGAGCACGGTTGCCGCCGTGGCCGTCGGGGCGATGGACGCCGGAAGCCGATACGCGCGTGCGAATTCAAGCGACATAGGGCCGGTCGCGGTCTCCAGCGCTAACGGCCTGCCGGCGACTCAAAAAACGGTCGAAATGATGCTGGCCGGAGCCGACACGCTCGACGCCGCCATAGCCGGAGTCAATATCGTCGAGGAAGACCCGAACGACCACACGGTGGGATACGGCGGACTGCCAAACGAGGAGGGGGTGGTTGAGCTTGATTCCTCGGTGATGCACGGCCCGAGCTGCAATGCCGGGGCGGTGGCCGCGCTTCGCAATATTAAGACGCCGTCGAGCGTGGCCCGGCTGGTCATGCAGCGCACGAATCACGTACTGATCGTGGGCGAAGGGGCGCTTCGGTTCGCGCGGGCTCACGGCTTTGCGGAGACGAATCTTCTGACCGACAAAGCCCGAAGAATCTGGCTGCGCTGGAAGGAGACACATTCGGATACGGACGACTGGCTTCCGCCGCCTGATGGACCCGACCCCAACAGCCGCTCTTCGGCCGATCCGGGCGTTCTATTTACCTATGGGACGATCACCTGTCTGGCCCTGAACGGGGCGCGCGATTTAAGCGGCGTCACCTCGACGAGCGGCCTCAGCTATAAGATACCCGGGCGCGTCGGCGATTCGCCGATTATCGGGGCGGGGCTGTTTGTTGATAATGACATCGGCGCCTGCGGGAGCACCGGTCGCGGCGAATCCGTCATAAAAATCTGCGGATCGCACACCGTGGTTGAGGCCATGCGAAATGGGATGGCTCCGCAGGAATCCTGCCTGCACGCCCTCAAGCGTATGGTCGCCAAGACAAAGGAATCGAACTGGCTGCGCGACGACGGGCGGCCGAAATTCGACGTCAAGTTCTACGCGCTCGCCAAGGACGGCCGCTTCGGCGGGGCCTCCATCTGGTCGGGTGCCAAATTCGCGGTCCATGCCGGCGGAATCAATCGACTGGAAGATTGCGCCTATCTCTTTGAACGTTGAAAGTGATTCATTCTTGGGCAGATTCGAGGCAATGGCGAGGAATGGCGCTGGTCGCATTTCCATTCGGACCAGCAGTCCTGTAGGGGGCTCTCTCATTTCGTTGGGTAGCTTCGTTGATCGCGGATTGGCGACGGATTGCGACTGTCCGCGGCTTTCGATCGGTGGTATAGTGCCATGCGTCGAAGTTGAATTGGCTGGCGGGCTTGGTGTCGACCAAGCAGAGCATCAATCGCTAAGAATTCGGCAGCGCTAGGAAGATTGGGTCCGAAGTCCGGCTGGACAGAAACCTCGTCCCCCAAGAACGCAGATAATTGTAAGGCGGAATGCCATACGATCCGGTTGAAGAATGAGTCGTTTTTGCCGCGAGTTGAAAACTTGCCCGTCAAGCAAGAACTAAGACAAAAACTGCGTCACGTGTTGGACCAGATTCCGGCGGACGAGCTGGCTACGCGATCACTCCGCGCCGCCCACCGACTTTTTGAGCAGCCGGAATACGTCAAGGCCGAGACGATCATGGTGTTTCTGTCGCTGCCTTCGGAAATCGACACCTCGCCGGTTGTTCTGCGGGCCTGGCAGGACGGCAAACGCGTGCTGGCCCCTAAAGTCAGTTGGACGCAGCGGCGGATGCTGCCGCTGGAGATCCGCTCCCTGACCGACGATCTCGCGGTAGCCCCCGGCTTGAACCCCGCTTCGTCGGACACTTCGACAATGGGGCTCCGGGAGCCGATATCGGGTATCCCGTTTCCCATTCCGCTGATTGACTTGGTCATCGTTCCGGGAATTGGGTTCGACGAATACGGCAATCGGCTGGGACGGGGGCGGGGATTCTATGATAAGTTCCTGTCCCATTCGGAATTCGCGGGAACCGCCTGCGGGCTTGCGCTGGAGGATCAGATTGTGCCATCCCTTCCGGTGGGACCGCTCGATCGACCCATCGATATGCTGGCCACGGATGTGAGAATTCGGCGTTTTGAGCGCAGCAACTCCCTTTGAGATTTCAGTTCTTTTCGAATCGGGAAGTGCCTGGAAAAAACACGAGCGCCGGAAGAAGATTAACCTTCATCCGGCGCTGCGAGCAACCTCTTCGTGGTTCGCCGACGGACGGATCTAACGATCCGCCGGCCGGCGTAGGGGGTTGTTTACCTGGGGGTGTCGGGTGAGGCCTTCTGGCAGCAAGGCTTGCCGCAGCACGGCTTGCATCGCTTGCAAGAGCAGCCGATCGATGCCGTCAAAAGGGCAAAGACCGCGGCGAATCCGACCAACGCTCGACTGATTCTTCGAACCAGATTTCGATTCATTGACAGTGCTCCCGATGATGAGGAATCTTGACTCCGCCGGCTAGCTTATCCGGACGACCATTCAGAAACCTAGCACCTTACGTCCTAAAATGCAAGCCCGGTCCTTCGATGAATTCCTTCGGCGGCGGATTGGACTTTTGTGATACAGCCTTCGCGCGCTCCAACCGAAGTCCGCCAGTACCGCGCGGCAACGCCGTCTCGGCCGCAGAAACCTGGGTGGGATGCCTGTGAATTTCTGCCACAGGTTTCCGCGGGCTATTGAAAGCTCGCTGCTTCGTCGTCCATTCCACCAGCCGGCGCGGCGAATTGCGGGACGAACGACCTATAATAAAGCGGTTTGTACTGGTCTCAAGGGATGATGCGGTGCCCCATTCACGACCATACGACGCCCCAATATGCCAGGGACTCCGCGTTGATTCCGACGGGATCCTGGCCGAGGATGCGTTTTGCCCTCAATGCGGTTACAACCTGCGAGGGCTTCCGGGAGACCCGATTCGGTGCCCGGAATGCGGCGAGGCGAGCAGCTTGGAGGGATTGGCCGTACCCGCTCCGCTTATTCGAGCGGCGCTGCGCGGCATGGAGCATGCTCCGACTCGGTGCGTCGCTGGTTCAGTCGGCTTAGCGGTCATGCTGCCGCTGTTCGCGTGGGGCGGCTCCGAAGGTAGGGTCGTCGCGATGCTGGGGATGATCGTCTTTGGGGTCCTCTGGGCGGTCGGTTATCAAGGCGCATGCAGCGCCTTCCGGAAAGACGAGTTCCGCCGGTGGATCCTGATCGAGTTTCACGTCATTGCCTTGATCTTTGTGGTACCGTTTGGATTGTCGCCAGTTTTTCAGTTGGCGGGATTCTGGGAGCGCTTCGGGCCGGAGCTGGTCATCGTTATACCCGCCAGTATGGCCATCTGCTGGCCGGTCGCCTTTTATCGATACGGGCGCGCTCGGCGTCGACTGGCCGAGGCGAAGAGAGTCGCGGCCGTCGTCATTGCCCGAGACGCGCAGCGCCTTAAATTGAGTAATCTCCATGAATAGTCGCATGCAGCCGCCGCGCACGTGCCGGGCAGTGCGGCGCATTGGTCCTGTGGTTGATTCGAGCTGTTTCGTCGATTCGACGCATTCGCGCATAATGGCCGGATGCCTTTTCTCGCGCCATTCCGGAGTGTAGCCACCTGAATTGACGTTGAGGTTATCATGCCTGCACCGATGATCCCCTATCGTTTGCCGCGCAAGCCGCCTGAAGCCATGAGCGTACGGGCGGAGGCTTTGCTGGCCGAGATGCAGACGCGGCGGAGCTGCCGAACGTTTAGTGACGCGCCGGTCCCGCGCGACCTGATTGAGACGGTGATCTCAATCGCGCACTCCGCTCCGAGCGGGGCCAATCGAAAACCGTGGAGATTCGCGGCCGTTGATGATTTGAGCCTCAAACACGAAATTCGTCTTGCGGCGGAGGCCGAGGAGCGAGAAAGCTACACGCGACGAATGCCGCCTGAATGGCTCGAGGCCCTGGAGCCCCTGGGCACCGACTCGAATAAGCCGTTTCTCGAAATCGCTCCCTGGCTAGTGATCATGTTGCGCATCGATTGGGAGATGGTCGGCGGAAGGCGCGTGCCCAATTACTACCCGCACGAATCGGCCGGCATTGCCGCCGGTTTTTTCCTGACGGCGTGCCACCAGGTCGGCCTGGCGACGCTGACGCACACGCCCAGCCCGATGGGGTTTCTTCGCGAAATTCTCGGGCGACCGATCAACGAAAAGCCGTATCTTCTGATTCCGGTGGGCTATCCGGCCGACGACTGCGTGGTGCCGGATATTCCCAAGAAGCCGCTGGACGAAGCGCTGCAATGGAACGCCGGTTGATCGAGGCATTCTTGTCAGCGGACGATACCGCCTGGGTATGCACGGCCACGGACCATTGTGCTGGGAGCGGCGAATTTGACGTATCTTCGCCGGAATCCTAGGTTACGCGCCGGCTCCTGAAAGGAAAGTCACGAAGATGACCGAAACGCTGCTACGCACGCCATTGTATGATTCTCACGTTCAGTTCGGCGCTCGCATGGTCGAGTTCGCCGGATGGGAAATGCCGGTGCAGTTCCGGGGCATCGTCGAGGAGCACGTCCATACGCGCACGGCCTGCGCTGTGTTCGACGTGTCGCACATGGGACGGCTGAAACTGACCGGCCCGGATTGCGAGCCGTTCCTTGACTGGATTTGCACGCGAAATCTGCGGGATGCCGAGGTCGGCCGATCGTATTATTCGCACATCTGCCGGGAAGACGGCGGCATCCTTGACGACGTGATCGTCTCTCGATTCGAGGACCGATGGGGCGTGGTTTGCAATGCGTCCAATCGAGAGAAAATCATCGAATGGCTGCGGTCGCATCTTGGCGGGCGAAACGTCGAAATCGCCGATGAGACGCGATCCACGGCCATGGTCGCCTGCCAGGGGCCGCGAACCTTGGAGTTGGCCCGGGAAATCGCGGGGACAGACCTGTCTGGGATGAAGCGCTATCACTTCACCGTCCGACCGCTGGGGACGGTCTCGATTGCGATTTATCGATGCGGTTACACCGGCGAGGACGGGGTTGAGGTGGTGCTGCCGGCGGGGCTGACCGCGCTGCTGATTCCGAAACTGCTGGGGACGCCAGAATCACCGCACCCGGTCATTTGCCCGGCGGGGCTGGGGGCGCGGGACACCCTTCGCATCGAGGCCGCGATGCCGCTTTATGGCCACGAATTGTCGGAGGATTGGGACTCGCTGTCGGCCGGCCAGGGGTGGTGCGTCGATCTGGACAAGGAATTCATCGGGGCGGAGGCCATGCGCAAGGTCCAGGCCGCGGGCGTGCCCCGGAGGCTTGTCGGGCTCGAACTGGACGGGCGGCGAATTGCGCGTCAACATGCCCGCGTCTTTTTCGGGGGCAGCCCCGTAGGGGAGATTACCAGCGGCACGCTGAGCCCCACACTGGGAATGAGCATCGCGATGGCCTTTGTCCCTGCCGAACATGCGACTCCGGGCGGGGCGGTGGAGGTCGAAATAGGCGGCAAATTAATCCCGGCGACAGTCGTAAAATTGCCGTTTTACAAACGCCCGCAGTCACGCTAATAAGTTCGATCAGAAGCGGAGGCAGCCGCCGATGGCAGCCACCGCGGGCCAGATGAAACCATTGTACCAAGTGACAGGAAGGATCCATGAAGGCGCCAATTGATCGACGATATGCTGAAACGCACGAGTGGTTCTTGCAGGACGACGACATTGTCACCCTGGGCATTACGCAATTCGCGGCCGATGAACTGACCGATATCACGTACGTTGAACTGCCCGAGGTCGGGCGCAAGGTTTCCGTCGGTGACGCCGTCGGCGAAGTCGAATCGGTCAAGGCCACGTCGGAAATTTTCACGTCTGTCGCGGGGGTTATTGTCGAGGCAAACGTCGCGCTGGCCGATCATCCCGAGCTGATTAACGACGATGCCTTTGAAGAAGGCTGGATCGCCAAGATCAAGGTCGAGTCGCCCGAAGCCCTTCGCTCGCTCATGACCGCCAAGGAATACAGCACGTTTCTTCGCGGATGATTCAGGCATTTTGATCGACGTTGTCGAGCGGGATCATGGAATTTTGGGGCCCTTTGTGTGCGCCCATAAAGAACCATGTCAATCCGAGACACTGAGCGATGCTTTGAATACCGCTGCTATAGAGGTCTTAGATCATCCCCAGCCCGGACTCGGCTGGAGAATCGGCGCTCGAACGCGGCTCTTTTTCGAATCTCGCGCGTACTCTCGACGTGACCACACTCGGAACAGCGTGTCGTGTTCCGTCGACTAATCGCACCGCGCGGGGAATAACCGCATCGAGAGCACTTGAGAAACCCTTCCTCGATGGTCCGCAGGTATTGCCGCCGAACGAGTAGGGTGAAAGGAATCACGGCACCGGGCAGCGCGACTCCGCCGAAAAGTGCGAGCAGCACGAAGGGCCAATGCGGAATCACGTCGAAGCCCGCTGACGCGAGTAACCGCGCCAAGCTGCCGACAATGAATGCAAAGCCGATCCCTCCCACGCCTTGAACGACTATCAACAGCGACACGATTGTGAAAGCACCAACGATACGCAATCGCGGCGGCGCGAAACTGAAAAAGTGCCAAGCCAAATAGCGCGGGGGCGCGAATCCGTAAAAACCGCGAATAGTGTAGTACTGAAGCAGCAGGAAGGGAGTCAATAACCCCAATCCGAGCAAGACCCATACGATGTCTCGAATGCTATCCACGGCACATGACTCGAAATGTAACGGCTCCGGATGCAATCTACAACGGCCATTTGGAGTTGAATATCGCTATCTGATCATTCAGAGGTCTACTGAATGTTATCACGCCGCTAAACCCCGGCCCGTTTTGCACCGAAACGACCGGTAACATGCTTTCCGGCATCACGCGGTACGGGTTGTTTCCTTTGCACGAGCGACTGGTGGGTCGGTCGACGGTTCGGTATGCGCGGGAACTGGAGCAGTCGCAGTGGGAATCGCCCGCGGCGATTCGCGAATTGCAGCGGCGGAAGCTCACCGCGCTTCTGGATCATGCGGCCGCAAACACGCCGTTTTACGCCAAGCAATTCGCGGTGGCGGACATGCGGAGCGGCGACGCTGACCCGATGGACCTGCTGGCCAGATTACCGATTCTGGATAAGTCCGAGATTCGCCGCAACGTGCGCGACATGCTCTGGAAGGATGCTCCCGGCGGGCTGCACGAATACAACACCGGGGGATCGACCGGCGAACCGCTGACGTTCTACATCGACCGCCGCCGACAGGGATTCGACCAGGCGGCCCGCATCCGCACGCACCGCTGGTTCGGCGTGGATTTTGGTCAACGGGAGCTGCTGCTCTGGGGGTCGCCCATTGAGCGGGCAGGCACGGATCGTCTCAAAGCGTTGCGCGATCGGCTATTCAATCAGCGGCTACTCGACGCATTTCATCTCTCCGAGCCGCACATGGACGCTTATCTCGATGGCTGGGACCGCTTTCGGCCGCAGGCTTTTTTCGGCTATCCCAGCAGCATCGCCCGATTCGTCGAACATGCCCGAATAAGGGGCCGTCAACTGGACACTCGAGAGCTTCGAGCCGTCTTTGTGACTGGCGAAGTGTGTCTCTCGCCCGACCGCGAATCGATAGAGCACTACTTCGGCGTGCCCGTGGCCGACGGCTACGGAAGCCGCGAGGGCGGGTTCATTGCCCATCAGTGCCCGGAAGGGTCCATGCACGTCATGGCCGAGAATGTGGTTGTCGAAATCGTCCGTGACGGCGAACGTCGGCCAGTAGGAGAGAGTGGCGAGATTGTTCTGACGCACCTTGACGCGTGGGGTATGCCGTTCATTCGTTACCGCACCGGCGACGTGGGCCGCCTGCTGCCGAGTCGGTGTGCGTGCGGACGGGGGCTGCCCCTGATGGACGTGGTGCAGGGCCGTTCAACGGATTTTCTCTACCTGCCCGACGGGGACGTAAAGCATGCCTTGTCGATTATCTATCCACTTCGCGCAATGCCGGGAATTCGGCGGTTCAGGGTGACGCAGGAAGTAGACTACGCCGTTACCATCGACGTGGAATGCGATCCTGTCTTGAATGCCGGAAATGAAACCACAAGTGGGACGCCCGATCCACTCGGCCGCGGCGGCAATGCGGGGTTCGGTGTTGCTTTTGGGATCACGGGCGAGGATATAGTGAACCGGGTTCGGCCGGTCCTCGGAATGAGTATTCCGATTGAGGTTCGGCTGAACGGATTTATTGCCCCCGTGGAATCGGGGAAGTTTCGTTACGTAGTTTCCCGGGCTGCCCCCGCGTCGCGACCCATCGATCGCAAGGTGCCAATTCTCGAACGTTGCTGAACGTGATTGCGACTCCTCAGAAAATTCGGCGTTAGCATTAACGGCCTGAAGTGGGCAGTGTGGCACGGGCGTCTCGCCCGTGTTTTCGCCGCAGAGCGGGCGAAGCCCGTACAAAACCGGCGTTGCCGGGGGCGGTGCCGCACGGCGTCCGGTGACTCATACCAAGGACTATTAGGGGGTCCGTCCCAAACGTTGGGACTGCGAATTCCGATAAACAATAGTGCCGATGGTCTTGTCACAACCTGAACGGGCTCGCGATATCGCGCGGAACAGCCTGCTTGAATCAGGATTCGCCAATCGTTCCGATCGATTGTCCAGCCGCGGCGAGCCTTTGCTCCAGGCCGATGCGAGCATTCACTCATGCCAGGTCACCATTCTGACTACTGCCTTCCATACCTGTCGGGCTTCTGATCGCCCGGCGGCGGAACCGGCTTGGGAAGGCTACGTCCGGGGCCATTTGGGCGGAACGCTGTTTCACTCTCTGGATTGGCGTGATGCGGTCGCGTCGGCTTTCGGGCATCGCCCGTTCTACCTTGCAGCCTTCCTGGAGGGTCGGGTTACGGGCGCCTTGCCGCTGTTTCTGGTTCGAAGTCGGCTGGCCGGGAGGATGCTGGTCAGCGTGCCGTACGGCGTGGGCGGAGGAATTCTTGCCGACGACGACCTCACGCGCGACGCACTCTTCGCTCGAGCCGTCGAGCTGGCGGGCGAGCATCGATGCCGATGCATCGACCTGCGCAGCGAGTGGGCGGAAGTGCCGGGCGTGCCGATCGTTGAACGATACGTCGGGTTTCGTAGGGAACTTCCTGATCGCCCAGAGGACGTGCTTGCGTGGTTGCCGCGCAAGGCCCGTGCGGCCGCGCGCAATGGGCGGGACAAGTTCGGGCTTTCCGTTTCGTTCGGCCCCGAGCACCTGTCGGAAGTCTGGCGGCTCTATTCGATTAACATGAGGCGGCTGGGGTCGATCTGTTATCCGTTTCGATTTTTTCAGGCTCTCGCCGTGGGGATGCCGGACCGGACCCACGTTTCGCTGATCCGGCACGAGGGCGCGCCGGTGGCGGGGTTGATTTCGTTTCGACATGCCGACACTGTGTTGCCGTATTTCTTTGGCGCTACTCCCACCGCCGCTCGATGCAGCGCGGCCAACTTCGCTTATTTCACTCTCGCGGAACACGCCGTGCGGGAAGGCTGCCGCGTATTCGACTTCGGGCGCACGCGGCGGGACAACGCCGGGAGCTGCGATTTCAAGCGATTTCACGGATTCGAGCCGCGGCCGCTCGGCTATCAATGCTTCGCGCTGCCGGGGCATCGGCCGGCTAATCTCTCGCCGAGCAATCCGACGTTTTCTTTCGCCCGACGGCTCTGGCCGCGATTGCCCCTGTGGCTGACACGCGCGGCCGGTGCGCGGCTGGCGAAGCACATTCCGGGCTGAGGCCATGAAGATACTCTACATCGCTCACCGGGTTCCATATCCGCCAAACAAAGGCGACAAGCTTCGGTCCTTTCACCAAATCGACTGGCTCAGCCGAAACCATAGCGTCTGGTGCGCCTGCTTTGTCGATTCGGTACAGGATGAGCAACATGCCGACGCGCTGCGTACGAGATGCGAAGACGTGGCGGCGGTGCCGATCTCTCGATTCGGCTCGCCCGCCCGCAGTGCAGTCGCGATGGCCCTTGGCGGCACAGTGACCGAGGCCTGGTATAAGTGCGGGAAAATGAGTCGAACGTTGGGACGATGGTCGGACATGGTCGGATTTGACGCCGTCTTGGCCTTCAGTTCGAGCATGGCTCAGTACGCCCTCGGCGTGCCCGCCTCGCGACGCATTCTGGATTTGTGCGACCGCGACAGCTTGAAGTGGATTGATTACGCCAATGCATCGAACGGACCGATGCGCTGGGTTTATCGCGCGGAAGGCCGGCGACTTGCCCGGCGGGAAGCCGAATTGGTTCAACAGTTCGACGCGACCATCCTGATCACAGAAGCGGAAGCGGCTGGGCTTCTGAGGTTCACACCACCGGGAAAAATCCATGTTGTCGGCAACGGCGCGATCGTTCCCGAGCTTGCGGAATCAGCTCGTGCGGATTTTGAAGACACGAAGCTTCACCTGCCCGATGGGAGACATGAGCTTACGGTTGGATTCGTCGGGGCGATGGATTACCGGCCGAACGTCGATGCCGTTTGCTGGTTTGCCGAGCACTGCTGGCCGCGAATCCGCGACACGTTTCCCGGAGCGGTGTTTCGGATCGTTGGCCGCAATCCCGTGCGACGCGTCCGACGGCTCGCCGAGCGACAGGGGGTTGTGGTCGTGGGGGAAGTTGAAGACGTGGCGAATGAGTTGAGCCGATTCGACGTCAGTGTGGCTCCGATGCGAATCGCTCGCGGCCTTCAAAACAAGGTTCTGGAGGCGATGGCCTATGGCAAGCCCGTCGTCGCAAGCAGCGCCGCGGCCGAGGGGCTGCCGACGAGGCATGGCAAGGCATTGATGATTGCCGATCGCCCCGACATGGTCATCCGCGAAGTTTGCCGCTTGCTGTCTGATCCGGACCTCCGACAACAACTCGGCGGCGCCGCAAGGCGTTACGTTGAAACCAGCCATCGCTGGCAGACCGAGCTGGAGAAGTTCGAACTGATTGTCACCGGTCTTGGCACCGTTCGAACCGCGTCCCTTTCGCCGCAGCCAACCCAGATCGACACTTCAGTTGCCCGAGACGCTTCTATCGCAAGAATGTAGCCAGGCGCGGCCGTGATGGTTTGAGGGTCCAAGGCGCGGTGACCTGCGAGCAACCGGCCGGGTTCATGAACCCGCGCGCTGAATTCTGGGAACCCTTCTGGCAAGCGACGGATCGCCGCATTGTCGCCTTGTGAAGGGAGCCGAGCGATCGGCTCAGCAGCGGCGAGCTAAAATAATGATCTCAACAATCACGTTCAGCGTGGCCGGCGGCATGATGGCGGTTCTGGCCAGCGGGCGCAGCGAGCAACTTGCATGGCGATTCCTTCGGATTGTGGGGATCATTGTTCTCGCGCTGGCCGTCGGCGCCGTAGCCTGGGAACTCAAACAGGGCGCGCGAGCCCTGCAAGAATGGTCGATGGTCGCCGGCTTGGTCCTTTGTATCGGCGCGGCGGTCATCGTGTTTCTGGCCCAGGCCGCGGCTCGAAGAGCCATGCTGTTTCGAAGCGTTGCCCTTCTGGCCGGTAGCGCCGGGCTGGCGGCGGCGGCGGGGATGGCCCTCGACCAGGCGGCGATCGGGG
>JBGTDB010000515.1:0-2796 GCA_041748515.1 Phycisphaerae bacterium | reverse complement strand
GTTGGCCGCGGCGCTGCTCTATTCGATTCTGATACGGCCCGTATATCTTGCCGGCAGATACGATCTCGTCGCCTGGCCCGGGGCAATTCTCTGGCTGAGCATTCTCGTAACGCAGTTCGCCGCGGGCCGACGCCGGCACATCCGCCGGCCATTGATTCTCGCGGCGGCTGGTTTGCTCGTTCTGTTTAGCCTCGTCCCCATTCACCGCATTCTCGCCTTTCATCCACCGACCAGTTTCCACAGGGTCCGGGCGGAGCGGCTGGCCGAGCTGACCGGCCCGAACGATCTGGTCGTCGCCTTCTCCTACGACCAAGACTATTTGACCTATTACCTGCATCGCGCCGGATTCGGCGGCGCCCTTCTCAGCTTCCCAACCTGGCTTGAAGCGCAAGTCGGATGGGTGGATACCAAGGCTGATCTGGGCCGATATGATGAGGCTGTCAAAGACGGCGCCCGATTGGCGCTACAAGTCAGACAGGCCCTGATTCAAGGAGCGATGGTGGCCGTCCTATCGGATTCGATGGACGTCAAGGGAATGGGGCCGCGAAGCCCGGTCAATCGGGCATTCCTGGATGCGCTGGCGGCGGTCGGCGTTGGTGTCCATCCATTCGACTTGGAACTTGGCATCCACACCTGCTTCATTGAATAACGAGCCGGTAGTGACGCGGCCGCATGGCCCGGTAGAATCGAACCATGGCAAGCGTGTGGTCGGCCCTTCGCACCTGGGCCGAAATGGTCAAGTTGTCGCACTCTGTCTTTGCGCTCCCTTTCGCGCTGATCGCCGCGTTTCTGGCCGGTCGGAATATTGAGGGGCGAAGCTGGCCGTTTGCCGGACAATTGGTGCTGATTGTTCTTTGCATGGTCGCGGCCCGAAGCACGGCCATGACCTTTAATCGCATCGTCGATGCCCAGATCGACGCCCGCAATCCGCGAACCGCCACCCGCCCGCTACCCGCCGGAAAGTTGTCCCGTGTCGCCGCCTTCGCGATGCTGATTCTCTCAATCATCACGTTCGGAATCGGGTGCGTCGGCTTCCACATTTTCTATTCCAACAGTTGGCCGATTCTGCTGGGCGGGCCGGCGCTCGTCTACATCTGCGCCTACTCGTTCGCCAAGCGGTTCACGCGGTGGTCGCATTTCATACTGGGCAGCGCCATCGGACTGGCTCCGATCGCCGCTTGGCTGGCGATTCATCCGCCAAGCATCGGAGTCTCGGCTCTGCTGTTGTCGGCCGCGGTCATGTGCTGGGTGGGCGGGTTCGACATCATCTATGCCTGCCAGGACATCGAGGTGGACCGGCGCGAAGGGCTTTACAGCCTGCCATCTCGAATTGGGCCTTCCGCGGCCTTGTGGCTGGCTCGGGCGGCACATGCCGGTGCGGTTCTAGCCCTGATCGCTCTGGGCTGGGTTGAAGGGCTCGGCTGGGCTTACGCGGCGGGGGTTGGGGCCGCGGCCGTGCTGCTGGTCGTCGAAAACAGCCTCGTACGGCCCGGCGATTACAAACACGTCAACCTGGCGTTTTTCACCGTGAACGGCATCGTCAGCGTGTTGCTTGCGGCCGCCACGATTACTGACATCCTGGTTTGACTGGAGCCACCGCCGCTCCACTTGACCCGGCCCCGGCTTGTGAAATACTGTAGTCGGGACAGGACAATCCTTCCGAATTCCAAGGTGCGGACGCCCCGGCCCTGCCCGGTACGGCCTGCTCGGAGACAGCCATGCGACGACGCACACGATCCGCCGCGAATTCCCTTGTGGCAACCGCTCTATGCTGGGCAGCCGGTTGCGTGGGGCCTGACGAGAGCAACAAGCGCTTTGACCTGGGAATTTCGCCCGAAGCCGGACCGATGGCCGGTTCGGCCTCGTTTCAAGACACCATCGGATCTCTCGGCCATTTCGACGGCATCACACCGATGCGTGTGCGTGGATACGGTCTGGTCGTCGGCCTCGGAAAAAACGGTTCGTCCGATTGCCCCCGTCGCGTCTACAGCCGGCTCGTGCAGAATATTTATAAGCATCACAACGTCACGAGCAGCGTGGTCGGCACCCGAGAGATTTCGCCCGAGCGCCTCATCGCCGATCTGGATACGGCCGTTGTGGTCGTACAGGGCGATATTCCTCCGGCGGCCATCAAGGGCACGCGGTTCGACGTTTCCGTCATGGCAGTCCCGGGAACGCAGACCAAGTCGTTGCAAGGTGGACGCCTCTACACCATGGACCTGGAAGTTTTTCGCGAGCTTCCTTCCGGCGTGTCCATCGTTGGCCAGGTACTGGCCAGGGCATCGGGCCCCCTTTTTCTCAATCCCTTCTCCGACGAAAGTTCGGCGACGCGGGCAAGTCCATTGGTTGGAACCATTGCCAACGGCGGTCTTGTCGCGACCGACCGTCGGGTGCGGTTTGTGTTGTCGCAGCCGTCTTATCGGTTCGCCCGACAGATTGAGAACCGGGTCAACGCCCATTTCACCGGCCCGCGAAAAGTCGCCGACGCCGTTTCGCCCTCGTTCATTCAGTTCAACGTACCCGAGGAGTTTCGAGACGACGCCGGGCACTTTCTCGAACTGGTTCGCAGCCTCTACGTGACACGCGATCCGCAGTTTGACTCCCAGCGGGCTCGCGAGCTGGGCAGGGAACTTGTCGATCCAAACGCGCCGCACGCCCGGATTTCTCTATGTTTTGAAGGGCTCGGTCGGGCCGCACTCCCCGTGCTCGAGGAACTCTATAAGCACCCGAAAGACTATGTGAGCTTCCATGCGGCCGTCGCCGGCACGCGATTGGGCGACTATATCGCGTGCGACC
>JBGTDB010000514.1:0-10083 GCA_041748515.1 Phycisphaerae bacterium | reverse complement strand
CGATACGGCCCGACAGACCGTCGGCCAAGGCGACTTCTTTGAAGTGTTCTGCGATACCCCGATTGAAGTTTGCGAACACCGCGATCCCAAGGGCCTGTATAAGAAGGCCCGAGCAGGTGAGATTAAGGGCTTTACCGGAATTGACGACCCCTATGAGGCCCCGGAAAAACCGGAGCTGGTCATCGACGCTTCGAAGCTGACGCCGGAGGCGGCGGCCGTAGCGCTGATCGAGCTGCTTGAGAAAGCGGGAAAGATTCCTGCACTGGACAATTAAAAGGGCTCGCGAGATCTCGACTTGCCACACGGGTGTCGCTTATCGGGTTGCTGCGGAGCAGAATAATAGGAAGAATGCCTGCGGGTCGTATCACGGCCATGTGGACTGCGCGACATAGTTTAGGATGAGTTGTGGACACTGGGATACGTTAGTGAGCCCCTGTGCGCCGCGCAGCGTATTGACAATCAAGATGTATCCGGAGATATCCCCGGCGGATGCATTGTAGTTAAAGAGTCGGAAGGGATCCCGGTCATTTGTGTCGTGGATCATGCAATCGGAGAACTCAATTCCACCGCCGGGGCCGGATGATGCGGACTCTATAAGCGAGACTTCAAGCGGGCGAGCCGCAGGATAGCGGGCGACATTGCGCCACCGGCATTCTGAGAATCGAAGTTTAATCGGCGCGGCGGGATCCCAGACCGCCCATACGCCTGAATAGTTCATGGTATCCACGTTGCATCGCCGAAATTCGATCGTGCCGCGCGGAGCGCTTTCCGCGCCCATCATTGCCCGCAAAGCGGACTGATGCGAATTGCTCACCTGGCAATCTGAAATCAGGACTGAAACAGGCTCGGAATTTTCGCGAAGCCTGTTGACGTTGACCACAAATCCAGACCCGGAATTGGCATCGACACTCGTGTTGTAAACCTCCACGTTGACGAGTCGGTCGGCGGCGGCCGCCGGCTCCATGACCATGCCGGCCTGCGGAGCTGTGCCGCCCGTGGCGGCTATTGCACATCCGTCGATGAAGATGTTCTCGCCGGCAACAATGCCGATACCGTTGCGGTAGGATCTATCGATACGGCAATCGAGAACTGTAATATCAGTACAGCCATTTCTTGGGCTGGTCACCGTCGGTCCGATGTAAATGCCGTCTCCGCCCGTGCCGTCCACGTGAATGCCCAGAACCTGGACCGACTTCGCTCCCCGCAGATTCACGCCATGCCGCCATTCGCCCTTCACGTAATTCGGATAATCGAAAGGCTCGATGTACTCGTCCCGGGGCATTCGAATGGTCGCCCCGTAGGCGTCGATGATTATGTTCTCCACGTTAATGGCCGTGAGCACACTGTCAGTGTTGTTGGGATAGGCGCCGGGCTTGGCCTCCAGCACAACGCCAGGCTCGATCACCAGCCGCAAGTCACTACGCAGCATGATGGGACCGACGACCCAAGGCTTACCGATATTTGGAATCACGACGGTGCCCGCGCCGGAGTCGATGGCCCCCTGAATCACGACGGTGGCGTCAAAGTCGGGATCTTCCTGTTGCGGGTCGTCCGCCCAGGCAACATTTTCGTCCGTCGCCAAAACTGAAACCGTGCTCGCGGTCGTCAGCGACCCGGCCGCGGCCAGAACTTCGAACTTAAGCACGGACCCCAAGGCCAGATTCGGCATTAGAAACGTCGGCTTCAGGGTCGCGGCCCCGGTGAGCTCCACGCGATGGCCCAACACCTGCCGCCAAAAAACTGACACATTGGAATCGTGCGGAATCACCGTAATCGCGGCCCGAAGTTGGACATGCACACCGGGCACGGCCACCATGTCGCGATCGGTTTCAACGCGGAGCGACGCCACAAGGCCATCGTCTGTCGGGCCGCTTTGCGTTCCAACCTGCAACGAGAGCTGCGTCGATGCGATCCTTCCCCCGGGAAGCGTTACATCGAGAACAACGGTATACTCGCCAGCCCACGGGAATACGTGATCGACGTTGCACCCATTTCGCGAGTGCCCGTCGCCAAAGTCCCATGTGCATGACGATCCCGAAGGCAGACTCTGACCATCGAGCAGGACCGAAAACGTGCGCTCCAGCACATTGCAGCAATAGGGTCGTGTGGCCTGTACCTGCAATTCGGTGTCTGACGAAACGCTATTGTCCGGGTCGTTGTCGTCGAGGTTGGACCCTAGATTGGCAAGAAATCCCCCCTTGAAGATCGTTGATTCGGAGGAGCATGCGCCCGCCACCAACAGGAGAATCGAAAGAGCAAGAGCCGCCAAACGGTGCTCCCACACGTTCAACCCCGAAACCAAGGCCGTCGCTCGTTTCCCACGGAATGGTCGTGCGTCTTGAACTTGAATGGAAACTCCCGGCATTTACGGACCTCGCAAGGACATACAGGGGTTTTAAGAACGCCCGGAATGACACCCTCAGAGTAAGATATCTGCGCTGTCCGAGTTCGCTTTGGGCAGGATAGGCAAAAACGAATCTCGGAGTCGTTTAGGCCCGATAAGGCTACGCAGCCTATGCCGATCCAAACCACGATGACCCAAGATGCGTCTTGGTTGCCAACCGCGCTGATCGAAGTCGTTCGTTCTGTCTGGCCCGGAGGCGCGCTGCAAGGCGGACGCGCCGCCCGTTTGGAGTTCTCGTTGAGCCGAGATACGCTATGCGCTTAGCGCTGCATGGGTGACAGATGAACTCTCAACTGAACCTCCACTCCAGGCCATCGTTGGATGTCGATCAGGTGCTCGACATCATGCGCGAAATGAGTTTGCAGACTGATCCGCAGCGCATGGTCAACGTCTTTCGCCGCCACACTTCGACTCTATTTGGAGGTGATGGATCGATCTCGCTGAGCCGCCGCGGGCTGACGTTTCCCGACTTTCGCATCACGCGAAGCACACGCTGGGCCGAGGAAATCAACCCTTGGAAAGAGCCGGACAGGCTGCCGCTGGTTCATGGCGGCCTGATCGCAGACCTGTTTTATTCCGACACGGCGCAGATCCTCAACGACATTGACATCCCCACGATAGACCCGGCGTTTCCGTTCGTTGAGGGCACCCGATCGCTGATGACCTTACCGCTCTATGACGCGGGCACGGCGCTAAACATGGTCGTACGCATTGCCAATGAGCCCAACGGCTTTGACGCCAACCGGCTGGCCGATGCCATTCTGGTCGCCAACATGTTCGGCAAGGCCACCAATCACCTGCTCACCGCCCGGCGCCTTGAGGCCGCCTATGCCGAACTCGATCACGAGATGAAGCGCGTTTCCGCCTTGCAACGGGCGCTCCTGCCCGCCAGGCTGCCGACGATTCCGGGCGTGGATATCGCCGCCTCATACCGGACGGCCGCCCGCGCGGGCGGAGATTATTATGATTTTTTCAACTTGGGCGACGGGCGCTGGGGACTTCTGATCGCCGATGTCAGCGGCCACGGCGTCGCGGCCGCGGTGGTGATGGCCGTGCTCCGCACGATGCTGCACGGACAGTGCCACCGGCATGATGCGCCGTGCGAATTGCTGTCGTCTCTCAACGGCCAACTCGCGGACCACGCGGATCGCTACGACGGATTGTTCGTCACTGCGTTTTACGGAATATTCGATCCGCGCGACGGAACAGTCTGCTACTCCTGCGCCGGGCATAATCCGCCGCTTCTGGTCTGCCCGGATCAAACGGTCCGAGAACTCGATCAGGCCCAATCACTTCCCCTGGCCGTCCAGGGCTCCTGCAAGTACGAACAGGCCGAAGCATCGATTCATGGCGGCCAGACGCTGTTACTCTATACGGACGGCGTCACCGACGCCGCCAACCCCTCCGGCGAGATGTACGGCCGAGACCGCCTCCTGAGCTGCGTGCGCGAGGACGTGCCCAACGCCCAGCACATCGTTGACTGCGTAACGCATAAGCTCCTGGCCTTCACCGACGGCCGCCCCCAGGAGGACGACCAGACCCTGGTGGCGCTGCGGATTATATGATCGTTTATTTTATTGCGAGAGACTCTCGAAACTCAATAACTGGCGTCCAACTCGCCGGTCTCCCAATGGCGAATAACCGGTCTACGGATCGAGATCCGGCGGACGTTACGTCGGTGTGATTTGGAATGCCGTAGATTTAGCGCACACTCTATCCCATGAACGCGTTCTCGGTCCTACTTACACTCGCAAGTCTGTACATTCTTGGTCCGCAAGTGGGCCAGCAGGAACCGGCGGGTGACAAGCCCGCGCCGGTCTACGCGAAGCATCCTCACTCTAACGCCATCATCGTCTGCGACGAGCCGGTCGCGGACGTCGGAACCATCTGGGCCGGGCCGAAGATCCGACATCTGTTTCCCATCCGCAACAAAGGGACCGAAACGGCCTGGATTCGAGTCTATTATTCGATGGTCGGCACGCATGGAACATGTACCGCTGCGATTGACCCGGGCGAGACTGTTTACGTCATCATGAATTTGGATTCCCGGAGAATGCGCGAGCGATTTGAGGCCAGTGCCTCAGTGTACCTGGTCGATCCGCCGGCGGATCATGGACCTATTTGCTATGAGCCGTCCGGCTTCAGTCGGTGCGTTCAATTCGAACCGGATTAAGCCATTGGATTCCTTCCCATCCTCCCCACGCCTTCTTCCGTTCGAGCATCACCCTGGCCAGCCGTTCCCCAATCGGTGAGTCCGGCGTATACTATGGGGCTCGGAGCACCTGAAGGATTCCGAGCCGAATTGGCAGTTGGAGTCTGCCGGACCTGACCCAGATTGTCCCGGCTCCGCGCGGACCACCCTCGATTAATCGCGACGTGGTGAACAAGCCCGCGGCTTTCGGGAACTCGGGAATTCTGCGCGGACGGAAGTCCGCGGCTCGTAGGAAACAATGACTGATCTCAGCCTTATCCGCAATTTCAGCATCGTGGCCCACATCGACCACGGCAAGAGCACGCTGGCCGATCGCATCCTCGAACAAACGGGGGCGGTTGCCAAGCGCGACATGCGCGAGCAGATGCTCGACGATATGGACCTTGAGCGGGAAATGGGCATCACCATCAAGGCCAACCGGGCATCGGTCACCTACAAATTCAACGGCCGGCCGTACATGCTCAACCTCATCGACACGCCCGGACACGTGGATTTTCACTACGAGGTCTCCCGGGCCCTGGCCGCCTGCGAAGGGGTGCTGGTACTGGTGGACGCAACTCAGGGAGTGCAGGCCCAGACCGTGGCCAACGCCTACGCGGCCATGGAGACCGACCTGGAGATGATCCTGGTCGTCAACAAGATCGACCTGCCCGCCGCCCATCCCGAAGATGTCGCCCTAGAGGCTGAGCAAGTGCTGGGGTTGGAAGCCTCCAAGGCCATTTTTACAAGCGGAAAAACCGGCGCGGGCATGGCGGAACTTTTCCAGGCCATTGTCGAGCGCATCCCCGCTCCCAAGGGCGACCCAAAGGGCAAGCTGAAGGCGCTCATTTATGACGCCAAGCCCGACGTACATCGGGGCGTCATTTGCCACACCCGCGTGGTCGACGGGACGTTTAAGCGCGGCGACAAGATCGACCTGATGGCCATCGGCCGAAGCTATATCGTCACCGAAGTGGGCAAGTACAAGCCGAAAATGACGCCGGTCGAATCGCTCAGTGCGGGCGAAGTGGGCTACTTCGTCGCGGGCATCAAGACATTGGCCGACGTGAGCATCGGCGACACGGTCACGCTCTCGGCGGACCCAACTTCGAATCGTTTGCCCGGCTACCAGGCCCCTCAGCAGATGGTCTTTTGCGACTTTTATCCGGGCATCGGCACAAGTACCGACCAGCTTCGCGAGGCGATGGAGAAGCTGTGGCTCAACGACAGTTCGTTTACGTACCAGACCGCTTCCTCCGACGCCCTGGGAATCGGCTTTCGTTGCGGATTCCTCGGCCTTTTGCACATGCGGATCATTCAGGAGCGCCTCGAACGAGAAGGGAACGTGGCCGTCGTCCAGACCGCGCCAACGGTAACCTACGAGTTGCTCTTCAAGGACGGAACGGTGACGCGGATTGAATCGCCCAGCGACCTTCCGGACCTGAGCAAAATTGAGGAAATCCGCGAACCGATCGTCAGCGCCCAGCTTATCATCCCCGCGGAAACCGTTGGGCCGGTCATGCAGCTCGCCCTCGAGCGCCGAGGCAAGCACAAGAAGACGGAGTATCTCTCACCGACGCGGGTCATGATGACATTCGACCTCCCGCTTTGCGAAATCATCTACGATTTTTATGACAGGCTGAAGAGTTGCACCAAAGGCTACGGCACGGCCGACTATCACGTCCGCGATTATGAACCCGGCGACATGGTCCGAATGGACATCCTGGTGAACGGGGCCCCGGTCGACGCGCTTTCGGTGATCGTCCATCGCGACAAGGCCCAGTTTCGCGGACGAAGACTCCTGGAACGCCTTAAGAAGGAGATCGACCGGCATCAGTTCGAGATTCCCCTTCAGGCCGCCATCGGCTCGAAGGTTCTCGCCCGCGAAACCATCCGCGCCTTCCGAAAGGACGTAACCGCCAAGTGCTACGGCGGCGACATCACCCGCAAGCGCAAGTTGCTCGAAAAACAAAAAGAGGGCAAAAAGCGAATGCGGACCGTCGGCAACGTCAGCATCCCGCAGGAGGCGTTCATGTCCATCCTCGATCCGGGGGACTAGACAACTGATTAGGGCAGGCTCGCCCCAAGCCAGACCTGACCGTCGATCGATCCTTCAAGGAGGACGATCAAACTGGTCACGTCGGCGGCGTCAACCACTCCCGAGCGATCAATATCTGTGGACCATAGGGCTAGCGGCGGCACTGCTTCATTCAGATGATCGACCAAAGCAAGGATGTCCAACGGACTGACGGTGCGGCTGGCGTCCACGTCACCGGGAAGCGAACCCATGCGAGCCCCGCTCCCGCTCTCGTTGTGGTAGAAGGAAATCCACGAACCGGGATAGATCACCCGATCGAGCACGACTTTAGCCTCAAACTCGCCTTCTACGACAACGCTGGCGATGATCGGCAAGGACTCGCTCGGTCCGTCCATGGTTAACTTGAAACTCTCTGGAAACAGGCAGTTGGCAGATCTGTTGAAAGTCAGTGACCACCCGTCCCAGCCGACAGGCGTAGTTCCGTCCTGCTCCACATGAACCCGGGCATCGACCACGTCGTCGGGCGGATCGGCGGCGACAAGCTCCAGAATCTGCTCCTGCACGATTTTCCAGACCTTACCGCCCAGGTAGTCGCAGATGTAAATCTCCCCGGCTGCATCGCGCCCAAACGATGAAACGGACATGATCCCATTCGGTGGCGGCTGAAGTGCCAACGTACGGTCAGTAACGACCGGCGTACCTATCGGATTCGCAAGGCTCCAGATACGGCTGCTGCAAAAGTCCCCAAAGAAGTATTCGCCGTCGAGTTCGGGTATCGCGCACCCACGGTAAACCTCGCCGCCGCTGATTGAACAATTCGAATTCTCGTGGGAATACTCATGAATCGGAGCAATGGATTCGACGGCCTCGCAATCACACAGACCAAACACGGTGCATGTCGTTCCTTCAAAGCATCGCCATCCGTAATTCTCACCGCCGGAACTATCAAACGGTTGAAAATTGACCTCTTCCAGTTCGCTCTCGCCGACGTCGGCGATATAGAAATCCCCGGTGAGGCTGTCGAAGGCGCATCGCCACGGATTTCGCAGGCCAAACGCCCAGATCTCATCCTCGCCGGGAATGCCAACAAACGGATTGTCCGGCGGAATGGCGTAATTCCGGTTGGCGTTTTCGGGAAACTGGTCGCTGTTGATATCGATTCGGAGAATATTGCCCAGCAGTTCGCCGACAATGTTCTGCCCCATGCCGTTGGGGTCGCGTTGATTCCCGCCGTCACCCAGAGCAATGTAAAGATAGCCGTCCGGGCCGAATCCCATCCAGCCGCCGTTATGATTCGGCGCCGGCTGATTCACGGTGAGGACGACCTCTCCCACGGAATCGGCGACGTTTGGATTCTCGGTCACACCGTAGCGCGCGATCACCGTGTTGCCGTTGGCGTCGGTGTAATTGACAAAAAAGGCGTTGGTCTCCGGGAAGTCTGGATGAAAGGCCAAGCCGAGCAGGCCGCGCTCACTATTGGTGGAGATCGGCGTAATGTGAAGAAACTCCGACTTCGCGCCGGTGGACAGGTCCACGACAAACACCCGGCCTGTCTTGGTCAGGACGAAGATGCGGCCATGGTCGCCAGGCGCATGGGTCACGAAAAGCGGGCGATCAAATCCACCGGCCACCATGACAGACCGCAATCCCTCCGAGCCGGCCAGGGCGGCCTGCGGGCAGGCCAGCAGCCCGAACATTGCAAATAGAGCTCCGGCAAGCCTCCTCAACGCAGGTCCCCCCCCCATCGACGGTCCGTTGATGCCAGGTTTTGATGTGAGATTATAGCCGTGCGGCCACTGACGGTCAGGTCACGTCCAGCCCTGTTTTTTCGGACCATGAGTTGCGGGCAGGGTTGAATCAAATCTCGCACGCCAACCGCAAATGGTGCGTAGCGCCGGACCTGCTTTCGGGAAACTTCAACAATTCCGGCTGATAATGCCCCCCACTTGGGTAGAACTCAGCGTGCGGAGGCAAGGACGACCTTCAGTTCTTGTTCCGAACCGTCGCGTACGACGACGACGTCCACCGTTTCACCGGCTTTGTTGTTTCGCGTTGCGGCCATGTAGTCGTACACATTGGCGATGGACTTCCCGTTGATGCGTACAATGCGGTCGCCTGCCTTCATGCCGGCCCGTTCCGCGGGACCCTCCGGACTAACCGCATCGACTCCCATCCCCGCCCGGCCGTCGTCGCCATAAGAAGGCGTCAACCCCATGACCACCCGAAACGTGGCGGTCGCGGCCATCGGCTCGCTTCTTGCTTTTTCCCGATCGGACATGACAAAAGAGGGCCGTTCGGCACTCTCCGCCAACTTGGCGGCAACGCCCGCCACAAGCCGAACGACTTTCGCGCCGCCGGCGGCATTGATCTTGTCGGCCGTGTCAGAGGGTTGGTGATAATCCGGGTGCGCCCCGGTATAAAAGTGCATCGAGGGGATGTTCTTGTGAATGAACGGCGCGTGGTCGCTGCGCCCGCCGTAGCTGACTCCCGGAGCAATCTTCAACCCGACTTCCCGCCCGACTGACTCCAGATACTTCGGGAAGGTCGAACCGCAGTCGGCCCCGAAGACCTGCACCGTCTCTTCATCTGGATTCATCCGCCCGATCATGTCCATGTTGAGCATGGCCACGGTTTTCTCAAGCGGAATCGTCGGGTTCTCCACGAAATGTTTGCTGCCGTGCAGGCCCGATTCCTCGGCAGTAAATGCGATAAACAAAACGCTACGGCCTGTCGGCGGACCCGCCGCAAGCAACCGCGCGATTTCTATCAGCGCGCCGGTTCCCGACGCGTTGTCGTCCGCGCCATAATGAATTTTCGGCTCCGGCGACCCCTGCACGACCTTACCATCCTTAAACTTCCGCATCATCGGAACCTGAATCCCAAGGTGGTCGTAATGCGCCCCGATGACGATATATTCTTCAGCCAGCGGTCCCCGTCCCCGATGCACGCCTAGCACGTTCCGCGTCGTGGCTGTTCGCTTATTGAAACTCGCCCGTCCCGAAGCCTTCATGTGGGCCATCGCCGCCGTGGCCAGCCTGCCCGCGTCCAGCTTCTCCAGCAACGCGTCCAAGGCTCCCAGTCGCGCGGCCGTTGTCGCCCACTCGGCCCATGCCCGAGTCACGTGGAACGCCGGAATGCCGTATTGATCCGCCCCGTGGGCGACGTACTTCGTCAGGGAATCTTGATCCTGATCCGCCCTTTTCGGGCTCACAACCAGTACGGCAACTGCTCCGCGGTCCTTTACGTTGTACGCCTTGTTGCGGAGCATCGAACTTCGTGTGGGGGCCCCGTCCGAGTCCGCCCATGATGGCGGCTCGCCGGAAAAAATCAGCGCAACCGCACCTGTCAGATCGACACCGGCGAAGTCATCGTACTTGCGCTCCTCATTATTGATGCCGTAGCCAGCAAACACCAGTGGCCCCGAGAATTCGTCATCCGACGAAAAACTGA
>JBGTDB010000513.1:0-11639 GCA_041748515.1 Phycisphaerae bacterium | reverse complement strand
CCGATCTCTGACGGTGCGGCCTTCGTCGGTTGGCGCGTTGCCGGTTGGCCCGGAGGCACGGCCCGGCGAATGTCAGTCGGCGAATCTGGCGGGCTGATCGTCCTGCCAACCGTCCCCCGCTTGCCGGCAATCGGAGAAGCGGGCATGGCCGCCGTGGTCCGCGTGACCGATGGCGAAGCGCTAGCTTCAGGCGCCTGCGCGGCCGTCTCAAGCGCCCTTCGCTGCGCCTGGTATTGTCGCACATCCTGGCTTCGCGTGGCCTGCACCTTCCTTACCTGGGGGTCAACCCGCTGAAGGCGAATCGGACCGCCCTGGCTCCTGGACGCTTCTTCCAGCGACCTGGCCACGACAAGGCCCTTCTGATTCGAATAACCGGAACTTGAGGTCAGATGGATCTGGGCCGACAACGTGCGAGGCGGACGCGCGGCCGGATTGTCGCGGCGGTAGGAGAAACTCACCTCGAACTGGCGCTCCCAGCCCGGATCGTGACGGTGACGCCATCTTGCATGGGCATAAATCGGATCGTAGCCGCGGCGGCTTTGATGATACGAATATGCCGGAAGGAACCCCACCGTGCGATATCGATCTTCGTAATAGTCGCCGAAGTAGTAGTGGCTATAGCGCGGCCTCATGAACAGGTGGTCGCTGAAGACATCGACGTTAATGATCGTCACGGGTGAATACGAAAATCCCGGACGGATATAGGCCAGTGAATTAAATCGAACCGGCGCGAACAGCACGCCTCGCCGGTCGACGGAGTAATCCCAGTAACCTTCGACGAAGACGTAGCCTCGCGGAGTCCACATATAATGGGCCGGCACCCAGTCCCAGTTCGGCTGCATACGGACCCAATTGCCCGGCCGCCAAGCATAGCGATTGTACCTCCACACCCAGGACCCCGGCGACCAGATATAGTCGGGCGACGGCGCGACCATCCTCGGCTGCTCGTCGATCACCTGCGGCGGCTGTGGCAAATAGACAAAGTCGGTCGTTTCGACGTCGGCCCAGTATCCATTTGTCCATTGATGCCCGGCGGACGTGTTCGCCCAATAGCCCGAAATCCACTGTCGACCCGGTGGCACATCGCGCCAAACGCCGCTGATCCAGATGTAATCTTCCTGGTCATCATCCCAGGCAGAATAGCCGGGTATCCAGACAACGTTCTCTCCGGCCGGCCAATAGTCCGGGGTGGTTTCCTGGATTGGGTACGGCGGTGCTTTGCCAATGACCACGCTCGGTTGAGGCTCAAAGCTGACAGCGCCGGCGAATGCCTCGTGAACCGGCCCTCGGGTCAGCACCTCAAATTGTACATCGGCGCTGATATGAGACTGTGCGGCGGCAGGCTGGCCAGCGGCGCAAACAACCGCGAAGGCAGTGACGGCCGACGCGAGCATTAAAGTTGGGTGGAGGTGTTTCATTTCTTGTCTCCGATCGTAGCGAAGCGATCCGAACCGTTGCTTTTCGAAGATAGCGGAATTGTCCGGGACCGGCTTACGCATTCATCATCCAGATTAATTGTACATCGGCAAGGTCGCGTCGGAGCCACAAGGTACGAAGGCGTTACCGGAGCCTGCCGCAATGGAAGCGATAATTAATGCCCACAGTAATTGCTAATGCAATGCCAATCGCAGGCGGACGAGGTGTTCTTCGGGGTTTTCTTGGATCACGAAGTTCAAATCGGACGCAAGCTGAAGCATCGCCTGATTCTCGGGAAGCACGTCGCCGACCATCTCCTTCGTGCCCCGCTGGCGGCAATATCGAATCATCTTCTGCATCAGGGCGTGGCCGAGGCCGCGGGCCTTCGTGTCGGAGCGAACCACGATGGCAAACTCCGTCCGCTCGTTATCCGGGTCGGTAATGGTGCGAACGACGCCAATGGTCTCGAAGTCGCCATTGGCGGAATTTGATCCAACAGCCTCGGGGCTTGAACCTGGCGCCGAACGGGGCTCAACGGCGATGAAGGCCATCTCTCGGTCGTAGTCGATCTGCGTGAGCCGGGCCATTTGTGACGGCTCCAGCTTGCGAATTGTCCCGAGAAATCGAGATCGAATGTCCTCGGCCGTAAGGTGTGCGATGAAACGCTCGTGGGCGGGCTGATCTTCCGGGCGAATTGGGCGGGCGAGCAGCTTGCGGCCGTCGCGCAGCGTGATCATCTCTTCCAATTCCTTGGGATACGGGCGAATGGCCAGTCGATCCGGACCGGTGCGCTTCGTACGGGCCACGGTGATCCGGGCGTCGACCGCCATTACGCCTCGCTCGTCGGCAAAGAGCGGATTGACGTCCAGCTCCATAATCTCCGGATGATCGCTTACAAGTTGAGCGACCTTAACCAGAGTCAATTCGATGGCCCCGAGATCGGCGGCCGGGCGATCGCGATAGCCCCGGAGCAATTGCGCAACGCGCGTTCGCGAGACAAGATCCTGAGCCAGGGCCAGGTCAAGCGGCGGCAGGGCTACGGCCCGGTCGGCCAGCACTTCCACGGCGGTGCCGCCCTGTCCGAAGAGAATCACCGGCCCGAAGATCGGATCCTCGCTCGCCCCAACGATCAATTCATGCGCCCCCGGCCGACGGAGCATCGGCTGGATGGTGAACCCCTCGATCGTCGCTTCCGGGCGCAGCTCGGCCGTTCGTTCCCTGATTCCGGCAATGGCCGCGCGCAGTCCTTCGCGATCGGGGATATTGAGCACCACTCCGCCGACGTCCGACTTGTGCGAAATCTGCGAAGAGAGAATCTTGACGACGACCGGGTAGCCGAACGCTTCGGCTGCTTTTTCGGCCGCTTCGACATCCTTCGCGATGTGGGTTTCGACGACCGGAATTCCGTACGCGGCCAGGACAGCCTTGGCGTCCACTTCGTTGAGTGTCTGCGGCGACTCGCGCAGCCTGCTATGAATCAGCCGCCGCGCCTCCTCCACGTTCGGCGAAAACACGCTGGGAGCCGACGGCGGCGATTGCATCAGCGCCTTCTGGTTGCGCTGATAATCCACGAGGTGCATGAACGCCCGCACGGCGTTGTGCGGCGTATCGAACGTCGGTAGCCCGGCCTGCCGAAGTATTTCGCGAGCCGGCTCCGCGTGGGCCTCGCCCAGCCAGTTGGTGAACACGGGGACCTCTGAATCAGCGACCGCCTCGATGACTGCCACGGCCGCCTCCTTCGGCGGCAGAATCGCCGTGGGTACGTTCATCACCAGCACCGCGTCGACGCCCTTGTCCGCCAGGATTGCTTTTAGCGCCGCCGCATAACGATCGCCCCGCGCGTCGCCGACCAGATCGACCGGATTGCCCGGCGCCCATGTGCCAGGAAGAACTTCGTTGAGTTTATCGATCGTGGTTTCAGACAGTTTGGCCAGTGTTCCGCCGCAGGCGATCAAGGCGTCGGTCGCCAGCACGCCCGGCCCGCCGCCGTTGGTTACGATGGCCAGGCGGTCGCCGCGATACGGCCGCGAACGGGAAAGCTTCTCGGCCGCGTCGAAGAGTTCATCCACTTCGTACACCCGAAGCATGCCCGCGCGGCGGATGGCGGCGTCGTACACAATGTCCGACCCGGCCAGAGCCCCAGTGTGCGAGTGGGCCGCCTGCTGCCCCTCCGCCACGCGCCCGGCCTTTATGGCGATGACCGGCTTGTTTCGGGCGGCGCTACGGGCGGCCGACATGAATTCCCTCGCCCGACCGACGCCGATCGACTCAATGTAAAGCAGGATGGCCTGTGTGTTGGCCTCGCCGCCCAGATAGTCGATCACGTCGCCGAAGTCGACATCCGCCAGGTCGCCCAGCGACACAAAGTACGAAAACCCCACGCGATTGGCCCGGGCCCAGTCCAGCACCGACGAACACAACGCCCCCGATTGGGACACGAAGGCGATCTTGCCGGGCAGGGCGTCAACGTGGATAAATGAGGCGTTCAGTCTGCGATCGGCCGCAATGATCCCCACGCAGTTCGGACCAAGCAGCCGCATCCGATAGCGGCGGGCCCGTTCGAGCATGACCTCCTGTAGCGTGCGGCCGTCGGCCTCGTTTTCCTGACGCAGGCCTGCAGTGATGACCACGGCCGCTTTGGTTCCGCGGCGGCCGAGATCGTCGATCAGATCAGGCACGGTTTGCGGCGGCGTGCAGATCACGGCCATGTCCGGAGCAAGAGGGAGGCTCTCGACCCGGTTGTAAGCCAGTACCCCCGCGACCGCCTGTTCTTTTGGATTCACCGGAAGAATCGGCCCCTCGAAACCGCCCTGAAGCAGGTTTCGCATGACTACCGATCCGATGCTGTGCGGACGATTCGACGCACCGACGACGGCGATGGACTGCGGGTTGAACAGGTATCGGAGGTTTTCGATGCTCATTGGCGGACCTCGTCAAGAAGCACGGGCCTTGTCTATCAGATTGACTGCGCCGAAATGCGGATGCAAACCCCGTGCCAGCGTTCCCATGGTACGCGAATTTCAGGTCGGTGAAACTGCCGAAGGCGATGGTCGAGGCAGGTAATGCCCGCCGTCGAAGCGAATTGCAGGAGGCGATTTCCGTTCTAGAGGCAGGATTTCAACTGGAATTGCCGGAGTTGACGACGATTCGAAAAATCTCTCTCCCGGCCAATTGCCTAAAAGTTACGATTGGCTTGCCGCTTTCTGGGCCCTTCAGTTCGGAATCGCCAATTCAATAGGCAAAATCCGAAAGAAGTTTGCAACGCGCCCGATTTCAGAAAATGATATGAGAGATCAGAAATGCACGTCTCAACATCTGCCACGTTCGAGGTACCTCCTCATCGGACTCTGACACGAGGCGTACACCCGGGATATGAACTTGCCCTGCGACAGGACTTCGGTCGCCCAATCGCCAGACCCAAACGCCAGGTTTAATGAACAGGCAACACACGAAATCTCCAAGGGCGTTGTCAAGAATGACTCCCTTCTTCGAAGTAATTCCTTTGGTTGCGTGGCAAGATTTTGCGCCGCGGGTGAAGGGCGAACGAAATGAACGGAAGTTGACGCGCGGCCGTCAAAATCGCGGCTCAATGCGATCGGCCGTTGGATGAGACTGTGCCGATCATTCGCGCCGTTGATTGGCGCTGTGCGGAGGAATCACCTTTCCGATCGGTCGAAACGTAGGCGGCAAAGACGCGAAGCAACAGGCCGGGAAGTCCGTGCACGCCCAACTTGCGATAGATGCGCCCCAGGTGTGCATGATCGGTGTGTTCGGAGATGTCCAGTTCAACGGCGATCCGGTGCTTGGGCGCCAGATCGCAAAGGAATTGAACAACCTGAAGCTCCCGGTCGGTCAGGTCGAGCAATCGGCCTATCTGTCGCCATCGCCACGACTCAATCACCGGACATTCGGCTTCGGAGGCCATCAGCGCAGGGGCGCGATCTTCGAGGCCCTTGGACATGAGTTGTCTCCCTCATGGACTCGGACGATCCGGCATCGGCGGCGACGGCCAATCCGATTTCAAGAACACCCGTCCGAATCCAACCTCAAACTCTGAAGCGGACGCTTCGCTCGACTCGAGTCCGAATTACGTGATTCTTCTTGACCCAATCCCAATCTGGAATTGACGAAAATTCGGGCCTTGGCACTCAAAATCTTACAGAATCTTAACAATCAATGCAAGCATAATTTGAAAGTTTCGGATCGCTAATCCAAACAATTTCGAGACCAAACTCGGTACCTTATTCGGATTCAAGGCACCCAATGGTTCGGCTTCCGTCGGGGTAAGGTACGGGCGAGGAAGCCTGGCCGGGGGATCGAAAAGCAGGATCGTGCCAAGAATGTTAAAATGGGGGCAACGACGAGATCTGTTATAGTAAATTAGGATGGTTTACTAGTCAGAGAGTAGCGGCCTTTCTGGTCAGGAAACAGTGGGCATCAGATTCGCTCATTATGAGGATCGCAGCATGCGAGCCTGAGTCAGTACTTTGGGCGTTCATTGTCAGGAGCCCGCAACCTCAGCGGCAGCCTGAGCTCGATTGATGCCCGGGTCACGGCTCACGAACCGCGCTTCCCCGCCTTTCTTTTCAGCTCGAAGACCCCGTTAGGCTGATTGAGATAGGCCGTCACTGCGCCGTCGGCGGCGACCTCGAAACGAACACTGAAACCGGAAACGGACTTGAGGTTGAATTCGTTGTAGCGATCGGGAACCAGCTCGTAGATCGGCTGTCCCGGGACGCTCAACGTCAAAGTGTTGCCCTGAAGTCCGACGGCCAGTTCCTGCGTGGCGAGTTCGTACACGCCGATGAATTGCTGAAGATAAGCAGCGTCGGAGAGCTGAGCGTCGGGATTGCGCGTGAAAGTGATCGGCCCCAGCATCGGCTCCAGCGGCAGGTTGAGCCGATCGATGTCGCCCTTAAGATTGGAAAGGAACTGCACGCGAAGGTTTTCGAACGTCGGGTCGTCTTTGTTCTCCAATCCGTTGAAGACGTCGTAGTGCCAGTGCTCCAGCGGCGTGACGATGTCATTAAAAACCAGAGTAAGGCGGTCGCCGTCGAGCCGAATCCTGGCCAGGCCGTAGCCGGGGTGCTCGTATTCGCCCGCATACTCCTGAAGGGCGAACGCCGGCCGGGTGTCGGGCTTGCGCAGCAAATCCTTCTTTTCTTCGGCGGCCTTGGCCGCTTCTTTCGCGGCATGCCACTTCATCAGGGCCTCGCGGTTCCAGTCTTTTTCCGGGAGATCCAGAATCCGGTCGGCCGCATGGCGGGTCATCAGCGTCGGCATGGCGCTGCCGTTCTTATTGGCAAACGCCACCACGCCCAACCCGTCATTGGGAAAAAGCGTCACTGCGGCGATAAACCCGTCGATGGCCCCGCCGTGCTCCACCTGCAATCGCCCGCGATAGGCCCGCACAAACCAGCCCAGCCCGTAAGCAGTCGGCGAAAGCTCCGCCTCTTCCGGCAGCGCCGCAATGTTCATGTGCGGGGTGTGCATTTCCTTGACGGCCTGCGGACTGACGATCTTCCGGCCATTGAACTTGCCGCCATTGAGGTGGACTTGCAGCCAATGGGTCATGTCCGCGATCGAGGAGTTGATCGATCCGGCCGGACCGACGTTGTCAATATTGCGAAAGCTCATCAGCCGGATTTCATCATCTTTCTCGCTGTAAGGCATCGCGAAGTCTCGACTGGCCTGCGAAACGTCCACCGAAAAGGTCGTATGAACCATCTCAAGCGGATCGAGGATGCGCGACTGAACGGCTTGTTCCCATGTTCCGCCGGTCAGATGGCCGACAAGGTAACCGGCCGTGAGAAACATCATGTTGTTGTATTGAAAGGTTTCGCGAAACTGCTTGTTCGGCTCGTAATGTTGGAGCCGTTCGATCATTTGTTCGCGGGAGAGAGTCCTGTTGTTGTACCAGGCGAGGTCGTGACGGGGAAGTCCCGATCGATGCGTGACCAGATCTCGCGGGGTCATACGCGTGGTGGCGTAGTCGTCGTAGAGCCTAAACTTGGGCAGGTAGCTCATTACCGGCCGGTCCCATTCCATTTTCCCTTCGTCAACCAGCGTGGCCATTGCAAACGTGGTGAAGGCCTTGCTGGCCGATCCGATCGCAAAAATCGTCTGCGGTGTTACCGGCAGGTCGCTCTCGATATTTCGCCTGCCGAAGCCCTCGGCGAAGACCACCTCCCCGTCGAAGACTATGCCGATGGCGAAGCCCGGGACGTTCCAATCCTTTCGGGCTTGTTCCACAAAAGCGGCGAAGCCTTCCAGCGATGCCTTTGCGGCCGCCGCCCCTGAGTGAACCCGTCTAAGTTCGAACGGAAACGTCTGGCCGCTCTGGGTGAAGTCACCGGCAATTTTGGCTCCGCCGTCGGTCAACCGGCCGCTGAATCGCGGCTCGCCGCCAATCCTGGGAAGAATAAAAACAACGGAGTCGCCCCGGACAACAATGCCCTCCAGTGGGAGGTCGCGGGCATTCTGGGCCGGGATTGAAATCGTCCCGCTCCAGTCGGTGCCTTCCGGACGAAGCGACACTTCGAGTCTTAACTCGACCCCGGGCAGGTTGATCGCGCCATCCCACCGCCCGGCCAGCTCGCCCCCGAGAACGGAATGTGCCGCTGTCGTAACGAGAATACCGACGGCCGCACCGCACCATCTCGACAACCGCCCGGTTGTTGCATTACGTTTTCCCGCCATCGTTGCCGTCCTCCAGGGGAATGCGCGAGCCGGTCCTGACAGAGACGCCCCAACGCAAGCTGTCCCCTTGAAAATCCAGGAATTAGCGCCCGGCGAACGTCCGCCAAAGCCCCCGCGGGCACAACCCGCTTGAGCCCGGCGATGCCGGGTGTGCTCCGGCTATCCAGTCGGATTCTATCGCCGGAATAGAAAACGCTGAATAGCGTGCTCGGATTTCGATAATCGCCATTCGACGAGAATAAACATTTGATATAATACCCGGCGGTCCGCCGTTGCACCGGCTTCCTTCGACGAGGAAAACTTCGAAAATGGCTAAGTCAACCAGCATCGGCGGGCAAAGCCCGCTCAAACCCGGAATCGCCGGCGGGCAGAGCCCGCCCAGACCCGGCGCTGCCGGGATCGCCCCCAAAACGGTGGGACCAATCCCCGACCTCGAGCGCCATCTTCCTTCCGAATGGTGGCGAACACTTTTTAACTCTATCTATTTGAAGACCGACGGCGACGTCGTCGAGAATCAGAGGAACACCGCTCGCGACGTGGACCAGTTAATCCGCGCCGCCGGGCTCGAGCCCAACGATCGCGTGCTCGACCTCTGCTGCGGGCAGGGACGCCATTGTCTGGAGCTCGCCCGACGAGGTTTCAAGCACGTGACTGGGCTCGATCGCTCGCGCTATCTGATCCGCCTCGCCAAGCGACGGGCCAAGCAGGAGAACCTTTCGGTCGCGTTTCACGAGGGCGACGCCCGACGGTTCCGCTTTCCCGAGCAATCCTTCCATTGTGTCGCTCTGCTGGGCAATTCTTTCGGATATTTTGATCGCGAGGAAGACGACCTGTCCGTGCTAATGGCCGCCCAGCGCGTGCTCCTTCCCGGCGGCGCCCTGGCGATGGACCTGGCCGATGGCGGCTGGATGCGAGGCCACTTTGAAAAACGTTCCTGGGAGTGGATCGATCAGTCCCATTTTGTCTGTCGCGAGCGTTCTCTGGCGTCTGACAGCAAACGGCTGATATCACGCGAGGTGGTGGTCCACGCGGAAAAGGGCGTCATCGCCGACCAGTTTTACGCCGAGCGACTTTATTCCAAGGACGAAATCGCCTCCATGCTGGAAAGGGTCGGCTATCGGAATCTTCGATTCCACGATCCGATCACCACCGAGTCCGAGCGCAATCAAGACTTGGGGATGCTGGCCCATCGCATGTTCATCACCGCCGAGTCGCCGCGGCGTGCCGCTCCCGCCAAGAAAAAGGGTCCGGCCTTCCCGCAAGTAACGATTCTGCTCGGCGATCCGCGGTTGCCCGATTCGGTCAAGCGAAATGGCCAGTTCAACGCGGAGGATTTTGACACGGTCGCCAGGCTGAAAGACGCCCTCGCCGAGCTCGAGGGATACGAATACCGCTATATCGACAGTCATGCGGGGCTGATCGGCGAATTGCGAAACAACCCGCCCAAGTTCATCTTTAACCTGTGCGACGAGGGCTTCAACAACGACGCATTCATGGAGCTTCACGTTCCGGCGCTGCTCGAGATGTTTGGCATTCCATACACGGGCGCGGGGCCGACCTGTCTTGGACTTTGCTACAACAAGGCCCTGGTGCGGTCCATCGCCGCCGGGTTGGACATCCCCGTTCCGCTGGAAACCTACTTCGATCCGGACGATCAGGCGGCCACCCTTCCCGCCGCCTTTCCCGCCTTGGTCAAACCCAACTTTGGGGACAGCAGCATCGGAATCCGAAAGGAGGCCGTCGTGCAGACGCCTGTCGCCCTGATGAACTATCTTGAGGAGCTTCGCGCGGAGCTGCCCGGCTGTCCCGTGCTCATTCAGGAGTTCCTCAGCGGACGAGAATTCAGCGTCGGCGTCATCGGCAATCCGGGCCTCACCTACAAGATTCTTCCGCCGCTGGAAGTTGACTACAGCGGACTCGATCCATCACTTCCGCCGATTCTTGGTTATGAATCCAAATGGATTCCGGACTCGCCCTATTGGACCCAGATCAAATGCCACGAGGCCCGAATCGACGAAGAGACGCGACGCAGGCTCTTTGACTATTCGAATCGACTGTTTGAACGCCTGGGCTGCCAGGACTATGCCCGGTTCGATTTCCGCACCGATGCCGAAGGCGAGATCAAGTTGCTCGAAGTAAATCCAAACCCCGGTTGGTGCTGGGACGGCAAGTTGAACTTCATGGCTACGTTTGCCGGCTGGCGCTATGCCGAAATGCTCGAGCGGATCATCGAAGCCGCCCAGGAGCGAATCCTGGCGGGGAACAACGAATGCTGAATGACGAATTCAGAATTCGACACTCGGCACTCGACATTCCATGCTAGCCCACAACGCTACTGACCGATCGCATCAACACGAAGCTCACCGGTCGGGCCCAGGACCGACGACGGTTCTTTCGCTGCATATGTGCGCGGCCGTGCTCTGCCAAGGCGTGTGGTTCGGCGTTTCGGCGATGATGGCCGTTCTGGCCCGGAAACGCTTCGACGCCGGCGACTGGCAGACGGTGATGATCACTGCGGCCTTTCCCACGTTGATGATCCTATCGATTTTCTGGGGCGATCTGCTTCGACGTATTCCCATTCGGCGGTATCTGGCCATCCACTGGGCGGTCACCATGATTCCGCTGGCCGTGGCGGCGTTCGCCCAGAGTTTCTGGTTTCTACTGGCCTGCCACGTTCTTGCTGCCTGTGGGGCGGCCGGGTGGACACCCATCTCCGGCGATCTGCTCAAGGGCTTTTACGCCGACAAGGTGCGCGGGCGGGCCTTCGCCTGGATCAATTCGGCGATGTTCACCGGAATGATGGTGGTCAGCTTTCTCATTGGACAAGGGCTTGATCTCAACGAGAACATCTTCCGATTCTATTTGCCCATCTCGACGATGGCCTACGGACTTGGCGCAATATTGCTGATTTACCTGGTTCGAGTGACGGGCGTGGACGACGGTCGGCCGGCCACGCTCAGCGCTGAAGAGCCGGTCGGCTTTCGTGCCTTGGTGCAGCCCATTCTGCACACCCGCACCGTGCTTCGCGAAGATCGACGCTTCTTTCAATACGAAACGGCGTTCATGACTTATGGCATCGGCTGGATGATTTGCTACGCCCTGGTGCCCGTGCTGGCCACCGACCGGCTGCAAATGAGTTACACGGCGTTTGCCGGATCGACGCAGGTGGTCTATCCGCTGTGCATGATTCTGATGGCCTTCCCGGCCGGATGGCTGAACGATCGACTTGGCCCGGTGCGCACGTCGGGGCTGTCCTTTGCGTGGCTGGCGATGTATCCGGTCGGCTTGGCGATGGCTCATTCGGTTTCAGCGGTGGCCGGAGCGACGGTGATCTACGGAACGGCCATGGCCGGCGTCCACATGGGCTGGATGCTGGGCCCTGTGGCCCTGGCCCCCTCAAGGGAGAAAGTCGGGCAATACGTTGCGATTCACGCGACGATGGTGGGCATCCGCGGCATCTTCGCCCAGGTATTGGGCATGGCCGTCTACCGAATTACGGGAAGTTTCACCTGGTCTTTCACCGT
>JBGTDB010000512.1:0-9131 GCA_041748515.1 Phycisphaerae bacterium | reverse complement strand
AACGACCGTACAGCCTGAAAGCGTTCTCATTTCGGGATACCCTCACATCGCGTTTGATTGTGCAAATCCGCAAGCGCCGATTCGTGCGGATTTCCCGTCCGCGAATAGCTCGAACGACCAAAGGAAGCAGCATGTTCAGATTGCGGAGATTTTCGGACCCCTATTAGTTATAGGAACTAAACGACTGTTAGTCAATTGTTACAGAGACTAACCACCCGATGAATTCACGGCCCGTCGTGAAGGACGGAGTTGAAATTTTTATGATACTTAAACCCGACACCGTCGACACAAGATCGTCAAGCAAGGATTTGCGCCGCCAATACTGAGTTTTCGCCGACAATGATTAAAGCCGGTCAAAGATAGTCGCCACGCCTTGGCCGACTCCGACGCACATAGTCGCCAGGCCGCGGCGGGCCGTGCCCTCGCGGCGCTTCAACTCGTGCAGAAGCGTGGTTGAAATGCGCGCCCCGCTGCAACCCAGGGGATGCCCCAAAGCGATGGCGCCACCGTTGGGGTTGACCTTAACCGGGTCGATGCCGAGTTCCTGAATGCAGGGGATGGATTGGGCGGCGAAGGCTTCGTTCAGCTCGATCACGTCAATATCGCCGATGGCAAGCCCCGCCCGCTTCAGGGCCTTCTGTGTCGCAGGGATCGGCCCAAGGCCCATACAGCTCGGATCCACCGCGGCCGTTGCAGAAGAACCCACGACGGCAAGTATCGGCAAGCCCAGACGTCCGGCCGTCTCCAGTTCGACCAGCAGCAGCGCGGCCGCGCCGTCGTTGATCCCCGACGAATTCCCGGCCGTCACCGTGCCGTCCTTGGCAAACGCGCCGGGGAGCTTTGCGAGCTTCTCAATCGTCGTATCGTGTCGAGGATGCTCGTCAGTATCCACGACGATCGGTTCGCCTTTGCGCTGGGGGATGGACACGGGCACAATCTCATCCGCAAATCGGCCGGCCTCCATCGCCGTCTTGCATTTCATTTGCGAATCGTAGGCGAACCGGTCTTGCTCCTCGCGCGATAGGCGATACCGTTTGGCGACATTCTCGGCCGTTTCGCCCATGGAATACGGATGGTGCAACTTGGCGAGCTTCGGATTGGTAAATCGCCAGCCGATGGTCGTGTCGTACATCTCGGCCGCGCGGCTGAAAGCAGCGTCGGACTTGGCCAGAACGAACGGCGCACGGGTCATGCTCTCCACGCCCCCGGCGATCATTGCGTCACCGTGATTCGCTTCGATCATGCGGGCGGCGATGTTAATGGCGTCGAGGCTCGAGGCGCAGAGCCGATTCACCGTCGAACCGGGCACCGAGTCGGGCAGGCCTGCGAGCAGGGCGGCCATGCGGGCCACGTTGCGATTGTCCTCGCCGGCCTGGTTGGCCGCGCCAAAATACACGTCGTCGATCAAGGCGGGATCGATTCCGGTTCGATCAATCAAGGCGCGAATCACCTCTGCGGCCAGATCATCCGGGCGGACCGTGCTCAGCGCTCCGCCGTATCGACCGACGGGAGTTCGGACAGCATCGATAACCGCTGCGCGTCGCATCATGGCTTCCAATTATCTGCCGGCATCCGACGAGCGGAAAGCGGCACAGGTGTCCGAGTGCCGCTTGGCTCCGCCGTCTTTGCGGTAAAGACACGGGCGGGACGCCCGCGCTACACTTCTCATCCGAGGCCGCTAAATATCGGCGAATCGATCGGCCGGGGCGTAGCGCCCGTCGGAAACTGTTTCGTTTAAGGCCCGCAAGGTACCGCGCACGGTTCGTTGGCCGATCTCCCCGCCCCACGCGAGCGGGCCTTTGGGATAGTTCGTTCCCTTGATCATGGCCGTGTCAATATCTTCGGCGCTGGCAACCTGTTCGTCGAGCGCGAAGCCGGCTTCGTTCAGAATCGCCCCCAGGATTCGAGCAAACACTAACTGTTCGGTGCCGGATGCGCTTGTCGCCCCCGCGCGACCGGCGAAAACCTGCAAGGTATCGGATAGTTTCGGATTCAGAGCAAAACTTCGGCGATCCACCGACAAGGCGGGGATGGGGTGATCCCGCGAATAGTCGTAGAAACCACGCCCGGTCTTGCGCCCCAGCCGCCCCTCGGTCACGAGCTTTTGCTGAATCTCGTGCGGGGCGAAGCGAGTTTTTTTGTCCATCTGTTCCCAGACGGACGTGCTGACGGCCAGGTTGACGTCGAGCCCCACGAGGTCCATCAATTCGAATGGCCCCATGCGAAAGCCCCCGTGACTCTTCATAACCTGGTCGATTTCGTCCACCCCGGCAACGCCCTCGCCCAGCAGCCGCAGGGCCTCGAGATAAAAGCCGCGAGCCACGCGGTTGACGATGAAGCCCGGTGTATCGCGGGCAATCACCGCCACTTTGTCCCACTGCCGGGCGAGCTCGGACGCGGCCGCGACCCGTGCAGGATCGCTCTTTTCGGCGGCGATGATCTCTACTAGCGGCATGAGCGGAGCGGGGTTGAAAAAATGCATCCCGATCAGGCGCGACGGGTCGGAGACGGCCTCGGCGATCCGGCCGACGGGAAGCGACGACGTATTCGTCGCCAGCGTTGCGGAAGGCGGTGCGTACTGTTCGAGCGATTTGAATATCCGCTGCTTCAGGTGCAAGTCCTCGATGACCGCCTCAATGGCCAATTCAGCTTCCCCAACCGAACCGGCGTCAATGCTCTCTGCCGTCGTGATCCGACTCAGGGCAGCATCACGATCTCCCGCGGCCATTCGCCCCTTTTCCACCGCCCGATCGTAATTCCTGCCAATGGTTGCCTGGGCATTGTCGAGCACCGTACGGTTGACGTCGATCAGGCGAACTTCGTACCCATGCGCGGCCGCGAGCTGAGCGATTCCCGACCCCATCGTTCCGGCACCAATTACGGCGATTCTCTCCATGCATTCGATTGTAGCACGACCTCGCCCGGGCGAAACGTGCCTCGATCCAACGGTGGATTCGACTCCCGATCGCGATCGAATCCAGTGCCCACCTGCTTGACTCGCCGCGAAAAGACAACGATTCTCTTGGATTCCGGACTGGAGCCAGATTCTCCCGGGAGTGAGGAACAAAATGCAACCAACAATGCTTATGTGGATGTGGATCTTCGCGGCCGCGCAAACTGCAACGTCAACCGACCTCAATCGTCAAATTCGCGTTGGCAATGGCGGATTTGAACAAGGCGGCGATGCCGGGCGAGTGCCGGGATGGCACCTCGAAACGGAATCCGCGCGCGATCAGTTTCAAGTGCGACGGTCAATGGACGCGGCCCATTCCGGCGAGGCGAGTCTGGCCATTGACCACTCCGCGCCCGGATCTACTGTCGTGCGCTCGGACACTGTTGAATTGCGCGTCGGCCGGGTGTATCGACTCAGCGGCTGGATTCGCACGCAAGGCGTGGTATCCGACCCGGTCGCACGATATCCCACGTCGGTCCCGGCCTGCCTTTCGATGGAGTCCTTTCCATTCACCAATCACTCTGCGGCCGTGGGCGCCGATTCCGATTGGACACACGTTCAAACGCTTTTTGTCGCCACGCGAAGCAAAGATCGCGTTCGGCTGCATCTCGGTCATAACGGCGCGGCCGCCGGCAAGGTCTGGTTTGACGACGTTGCCCTGGAAGAGGTCGAGGACATCAGCGAATTCATTCCGATGGAAACGGTCCGGTGGTTTCGGGAAGGATATCGCTATGACGATCGCGGCTGGATCTTCGTGCACGTAGAGGGCGAGCCTTTTGAACGCGGATACCAGTACGGCACGCTTCTCGCAGACGAAATTGTCGCCTACATGAGCAAGCTGGCCATCCAGTCGAACGGCTCCGACCCGGCTGCCGGCTGGCAAATGCTTCGGTTCGAGTGCGACGCGCTTTTCCTGCGGGGTTACGATCCGGAGTATCTCACGGAGATGAAAGGAATCGCCGAGGGAGCAGCCAACGCCGGCGCCAAGTATGATCATCGGCCGCTTGATCTGCTCGATATTGTGACGATCAACTCGTTCATCGACCTCGACCAGCTACGTGACGCGATGCAGGTGACGCCGCACGCCCTCACCGGAGAGAGTTTCCTTTCCGCCACGGAGGAAATGCGCATCGCCGAGAAGAATCACAAGTGTTCGGCCTTCGCTGCGACGGGCCCCGCTACCGCCGACGGCCAGGTCGTCTTCGGTCAGATCTTCATGTGGAGCGGATACACCGGCGTCCACTGGAACGTTATCTGCGATCTGCAACCGACAAGCGGGCACCGTTTGGTCTATCATACGTTTCCCGGCGGGATTCATTCTGGCGCGGATTTTTACGTAAACTCAGCCGGAATCGTGATCGGCGAGACAACGGTCGCCCAAACGCCCTTCAAGGCCGACTCGACGCCACAGTCCAACCGGATTCGCAAGGCAGCGCAATACGCTTCGTCTATTGATGACGTCGAGCGGATCCTCTGGGAAAAAAACAATGGCATGTATACGAACGACTGGCCCATCGCCGACATCAAGACCGGCGAAGTCGCCATACTGCTGCTCGGCACAAATAGAAAAAAACTCTGGCGAACAGGTGAAGACATGGCACCGTTCGGAACTCCGGGGTTTTTGTGGGCCAACAACAACAACCGCGACATGGAGGTTCGAAAGGAATACCTCGCCCAACCGGAGGATCGTCCCTTTGATCTCATTTTCAATCCATGGAATCGTGACGTCGCCTTCAACGATTTCTATCGGCAATACAAGGGAAATATCGATTCAAACGTGGCGGTGAAAATGTGGGCGTCGTCGCCCATTAACCGCGCCCATGCCTGCGACGGAAAGATTACCACAACAGAAATGGCGCGCGAACTGGCCTTTCTCGCTCATTATGGCAAAGTGACGCTGCGCGAAAAATTCACTCGCAAAGGCGAAAGGATCATGCCTGATCTGCCGGAGGCGATTCCACATCTCAGTCTCGGATACTCCGTGGCCAGCCCGATTTATGTTACCGACAAGCTGAGAGAGGCGCGCGATGCCGGAATGTGGAAATCGCCGCCCGAAAAGAAAAAGGTCTCGTTTGAACTCGGCGAGCTTGCAGGCGACTTCGAGATCCCCAAAGAACAACTGTGGCGGCGCACGGTTTATCCGGCCGCGGAGGCCGATAACTGGTTCGTCAGCGCATCGGCCGCGTATTGGCGGATTCTCGCCGATTTGGACAAGGACAAAAGCGACTCCGCTAACGCAAACGAGCCGGGCCCTGTTGAAAAGTTGTCCAAAGAACTCGCCGGGCTCAACCGGCGGTATCTTTATACGGTCTCTCGCGAGGCCGACCTGCCCGCGATCGCTGCCGAGCGAGCCTACGACCGTTACGGCCCGTACCTGATACCGCGCATCAAGGGGACCTTCGCCCTTCATCAGTTGCGGCTGCTGATCGGAACGGACCAGTTTCTCAAGCTGATGCGTTCGGTTCACGAGCGATTTTCCGAACGGGAAATGAGCACCGAGCAGTTTCTAAGGGTTGTTGAGGAACAGGCCAACTCTGGCGCGTCAAGGTTGGTTCAGCAATGGATCGAACGGGAGGGACTTCCCCAGTTAGTGCCCTCTGTGGACGTGCGCCCCTCCGAAGACGGCCGCTGGGAAGTACGATTGAGCGTCACTCAGAGCGGTGAACCATACCGGGTCTTCATGCACCTGCTTGTCGAAACGGAGAAGGCGCGACAACTCCGGCGTGTGGAAGTTGAAGGCCGCCAGACCGACGCGACCTACATTGTTGACGAACGGCCGCTGAGAATTGAATTCAACGCCCTTGGCGACGTGCCTACGGCCAATCCGAACTTCTACGTCTGGCCCAATCTGATCGATGATTTTCATCAGTCTCTGATCGTGTACGGCACTGCACGCCAGGACGAGGCCAACCACACGCTCGCCCGCCGCTGGCAAGAAACGGTGGCCGACGCCTATATCGAAATCTTGCCGCCACTGGTGAAGGATTCGGAGCTGACTGCGTCGCGGGCCGCCGATCATGATCTGATTGTCATTGGCACGCTCAACGATAATCGGTTCTTCCAGGATAGCGTTTCAGGCCTTCCCATTCGTTTCGGACAGAACCATTTTGAGTGGCGCGGCGAGACTTTCGGACACCCTGATGACGGACTGTTTCTTGTCGTGCCGAATCCGTTCAACGCAAAGCGAGTGATGTACATCATCGCCGCCAACTCTGCACTGGAGCTGTTTCAGATGACGAAGAAATACCCTCGTGAGATCCCCTCGTGGGCAGTCTTTCGAGGCGAGAAGATTGTAGATCAAGGTTTCCATCCGGCATCCGATTTCCAATTCGACGGCCCTTTCGGTCCATCGTGAATTGATTGATTTTAGGACTTTCATTCGAATATTTATGTTCGGCTAGAACACGGCGGACGTAGCGGGACCGTTCACCGTGGCCCGAGTGATTGGGGCTGTGAATTTCGAGGGCGTTCGTGACTTGCCCTTCGGATTCTTTGCCGCGATCAGAGGGGCGATGCCGATCCTTGCCGATGGTCAAAATTGTCGAGACCGCGCATTCGTCGGCCCGGACGACGGTTATTTTCCTCGTCGCAAGCGAGGATTGACCGAGCCAAAACGAATTGGAACCGGATCAGGGCAAGATTGCGAGAACTTGCCCGTACAGGGACGTTTGCGATACCCTGCCCCGTTCCTGATTATGGAGAATCGATTATGGATTGGGGAATGCGGAACAGATTGGCGGGGGTGATTCCCGCGGCGACCGGCCGATGCGTCATGCTGGCGGTCGATCATGGCTATTTTCAGGGGCCCACGACCGGGCTCGAGCGGCCGGGGGAGACGATTGAGCCGCTGTTGGAGTTTGCCGACGCGCTGATGGTGACGCGCGGGGTGCTGCGAAATTGCGTGGATGCGGGTCGTCGAGTGCCCATCGTCCTTCGCGTTTCCGGCGGGACGAGCGTGCTTAAGTCCGATCTATCCGACGAAGATCTCACGGTGTCCATCGAGGACGCGGTTCGGCTGAACGCGTCATGTCTGGCCATCTCGATTTTTGTCGGGTCCGAGAACGAGAAGTCGTCGCTTTCCAATCTGGCCCGTTTGTGCGACGAGGGGCAGCGATGCGGCATCCCCGTTCTGGCGGTGACGGCCGTGGGAAAGCAGATGGTCCGCGATGCCCGGTATCTTGGCCTTGCTTGCCGAATTGCGGCCGAGCTGGGCGCTAATCTGCTCAAGACTTATTACTGCGATGGCTTCGAAAAAGTTGTCGACGGCTGCCCGGTCCCAGTGCTTATTGCCGGTGGCAAGAAGATTGAAGAACACGACGCCCTTCGACTAGCCCATAACGCCATATCGCGCGGGGCGGTGGGCGTGGACATGGGGCGCAATATCTTTCAATCAAACTGGCCGGTGCTGATGATTCGGGCGGTGCGACGGATTGTTCAGGATGGAATGACCGCGGACGAGGCTTGGGAGGGATTTCTGGCTGAGGCGGTTCAGCGCGACTCGCGGCGAAGCTCGCCCGCGACCCACGGGGCTTCCACTGTTGCCAAGACATCCTGAAGCCGGAGATTTGACGCACGTTGATCGAAGGGTTGCCGTCGTGGTAACCAAGCCCGAGCCCCGCCAATCTTGGCGGCTCGCGTCGAATCCCGTCCGGCGTGAACGCAGAGGCTTGGCCGAATCCATCGAATGTCCTGCGATGGATCGGTAGTCACCGTGAGTCGTGGCAGCTATTGGTCGCTTTTCGGTTGTCTTGACCCATGAAGAGTCGTTGGACCGAACAAGGTGCAATTGCGGCCATGGCCCAGTGGGGCGAGCCGCACGGCAAGGAATTCGCCCTTCGACTTTATACGGCCGGGTTGATCGGCAGTGAGCCCGCTCTTGTTCTTCACGGCGGCGGCAACGTTTCGGTTAAGTCGAACGCCTGGTCCATTCACCGCGACGAGATCGAAACGATTTGCGTCAAGGCCACCGGCCGGGATATGTCACTCCTCGCGCCCGACGACCTTCCAGCAATCGAATTGGCTCCCTTGCGGCGGCTTCGCGCGATTGAGAACCTCGACGACGTGGCGATGGTCAACGAGATCCGGCGTTGCCTTTTGGATGCGTCTGCTCCGACGCCGTCGATCGAGACGCTGGTCCATGCCTTCCTGCCGCACAGGTTCATCGATCATTCACACGCCGATGCAGTTCTTTGTCTGACCAATCAGCCGAACGGAGAGGAACTGATACGGCGCGTGATTGACGATCGCGTCGCGATTGCTCCGTACGTCAAGCCCGGATTCGAGCTGGCCAGGACGGTTGCGAATGTGGTGGAGGCCAATCCCGGCGTCGAAGGTGTTGTCCTGATGCAACACGGCCTGCTGACCTTCGCCGAAGACGCCAGAACAAGTTACGAGCGGCACATCGCCATTGTCGATGCCTGCGAGAGATTCGTTGCTGAGAGGACCAGCGGCGCTTCCATTCCAGTTTCATTCCGATGCGAGGAGAGTGCGCGCGTGCTAGCGGCCAAAGTCGCGCCGATGCTTCGCGGACTGCTAGCCAACCCGACAGGGGACGCGGACCGGCCGTGGCGGCGGATGATACTCGATTGGCGATGCGGCGATGAGGTTCTTTCGATCGTCAATAGCCAGGCCGCGCGGAAGCTGGCCGAGTCCGGGCCGCTGACTGGAGACCACCTGATACGCACGCGGCGGCGGGCGCTTTATCTTGAGAATCCCGAATGGGCGAATACGGCAGCGCTCCGCGATCGGCTCGCAAAGGCGGTCGAGGCCTTCCGCGATGAGTACCTGACCTATATCGATCGGAATGGCGGCTCAGCCGAGGGTGAGGAAGTTGCGCCGCGGGTGGTGCTCTTGCCCGGCGCGGGAGCCTTTGGTTGGGGATCGACCAAAGCGGAGGCGAAGATCGCGACTGATATCGCCGAGCATACGCTTTTGACTAAGTCGCGGGCTGAACGAATGGGCGATTTCGTTACGCTTCCGGATAATCGGCTGTTCGAAATGGAGTACCGCGGGTTGCAACGAGCCAAATTGCATTCGAGCAATGCCAGGCCGCTTGCCGGGCAGGTGGTCGCAATCAGCGGTGGGGCAGGCGCCATCGGATCGGCCATCGCGGAGGTGTGCGCCGAAGCCGGGGCGCACGTGGCGTTGACGGATGTGGACGCCGGCCGCGCTGCCCGAG
>JBGTDB010000511.1:0-8905 GCA_041748515.1 Phycisphaerae bacterium | reverse complement strand
GGAAAGTTGATCCCGATTTACGCGCCGACGCAAGAACTGCCGCGAACCCGCTTCACAGAATCAAGGCATTGGGCCGATTGCAGACCTGTCGCGCAACCACGATAATCGCACTCGAGCCAAACCTTGCGACTTCCCATGACCCAACAACCGCACACTCCTTCGATTGCCGATGATGATTCGTCCGGAAGCCCTCCGATCGAAGAATCCTCCATTGGGGAGTCGGCTGCGCCGGCACAGTCGCGCAGCTCAAAGCCCGGCAAACCTTATTCTCCCGGCGATCGGAGAGCCCCACGTCAGGTGAGCATCCTCCTTGCGTTTGCCGGAGCCCTGGCCATCGGTGCGGTTGTGGCGGCGATGGGACACCTACAATTCAAGAGCGTAGCCGTCTATCGCGTGGCCGAGGATGTCAGCACCGAGCAGGTTGCCGCCCTTCAAGATCGACTGGCCCGGTTTCTGACTTCCGATTCAGCCCGAGGAGAAACCCAAGCAATTGCGACCGACGCCGCTGCAAATGGATTCGATGCTAATGCGTTGAGCTTCAGCGTTTTCAGTCTCACGCCAGACCAGAGCGTACAATCAGCACAGAAGCTCGCCGATCGTTTCCGTGAAATTGTCGAGGCCGAAGCCCGGGCAGCCCGAACGCAGCCGACAGAAGCTGAAAAGTTTGCCGCCCAACATCTGGACGAACTAAAGCGCGGGGCAGCCGACGCCGGCGAACGGCTGGGCCAACTGTCCGAAACGCTAAACACCGCTCAAGCCGGTGCCAGCCAGAACAACCAGCTATCCCGCTGGCGCGAACTAAGCACTAAGTACCGTGAATCGCGAGCCAGGCTGATCGATGCTCAGGCTCGCCTCGCCACTCTGGATTCCGCAGGCCCCCCAACCGCTGCCAATATTGACCCGGCCGACCGCGAATCGGCCGAACGAGCCGACCTCGGGCTACAACAGGATCTGAAGGAACTCGCGGTCAACGTCGCCGTGCTGACGGCCCAGATTCGCGAGGTCCATACACGTTCGACCGCCAGCCTCGACGCGGCCATCGACGCGGCACAGGCCCTGCGATACGAATCCGCCCGGATCGGCCATGATCACTCAGAGCCGGACGTTAGCGCCGCCATGACCAGCATCACCGAGCACGCCGACGATTATCGCAACGTCGTGGACAAATTCTCGGAGGCTTGGGACAAGGCCTTGGCGACCTTGCCCGAATCCGCCGCCGACCCGAGCGACGGTGCTGTCCTGCTCCGATACGAAAACGCCCTTGCCGCCGCTCGCGAACTCGAATTCGCATCCAGCGCCGTGCTTCAGGTCATCGAGGCGGAAACAACGCGGCTGGGCGGCGACGGTCGAGCTGCGCCACAACGGTATGAACTCTTGTCCACCTTGGTTCGCGCCGTGCAGACGCTTCAGGCGGCCCATCGTCGATTGTTGATCGAGTCCGGGCGCATCGAAGACTCGCAGAACTTCCGGATTGACTCGGCCCTTCGCAGCGCTCGCGGGCTTCGCGGCCGAAGCAGAGCCCGCCTCCTTGCTATCGAAGAGAAGCTCAGCACGGCGGCACTGGCCGACGCCCGGATCAAGTACGCCGCCGCCGTGGACGACGCTCGAAAAGTCGTCGAGCAACAGCGGACCGAAACCGACTGCGTCACCCAGGCGCTGGTCGAAGCACAGGAAGAACTGGTTGATGTCATGGCCCGAACCCAGGACCGGACGGCCGCCGCCCAGGCCGAGCTACTGGCTTTGCAGGTCGAAATGGAACAGAATCGGGCTGAGCGCATCGAACAACAGATCGACCGGTTAACCGAGAAACGACTCGCCGTCGCCCACGAGAATCCGCTGGAACCGGCCACTGTCTCGTGCGACCGATTTCCCGTCGACACAGGGCGCCGCCTGAAATCCGGCGGAATCGCCGCGGCCGCGACCTTCACAGTCATGCTCCTCGGCCAGTTCTGGCTCGCCCGCCGCGACCCCGGATGAAAAACCCTCACCCGGCATTAGACCTACACGCTGGTACAGCCGATCACCTTAAACAGGCGCGCCAAGCATTTTTCCGACAGTATTGGGCAGTACGCCAATCTTCGTCTTAACTGGAATTCTTAAAAGTGTCAGGTACGATCCGTTTATGACGAGTATTAAGCCCGCGGGGCGGATGGCTTATTTTGATTGCATCAACGGCGCGGCCGGGGACATGATCGTCGCCGCTCTGCTTGATGCCGGGGCCGACCCGGCGAAGCTGCGCGAAGGACTCGATAGCCTCAAGCTCGATGGATACGCGCTGCACGTCGAACGGGTCAAACGCAAGGGCATCGCGGGAACTCGCTTCCACGTCGAGATTGACGCCAACGCCAAGCAGCCGCATCGCCATTTGAAGGACGTTGTTGCGATCATCAATCGCGGCGACCTTTCCGAATCGGTTCGCGCGAAGTCGATCCGGGTCTTCGAGCGGCTAGCCGAGGCTGAGGCGGCCGTACACGGCACCGCACGCGACAAGGTCCACTTTCACGAAGTCGGCGCGGTCGATGCGATACTGGACATCGTCGGCACCATGCTGGCCCTTGAACTTCTATCGGTCGGCTGGGTCCTTTGTTCGCCGATTCCCGTTGGCAGTGGGACTGTGCAATGCGCCCACGGCGTGATGCCCATTCCCGCCCCGGCGACGGCCAGACTGCTGATAGGCGTGCCCATCGCGGCAACCGACGAAACCGGCGAGTTGACCACGCCGACCGGCGCGGCCGTGCTGACTACCATCGCCGATTCGTTCGGGCCTATGCCGCCCATGACCGTCGAATCGATCGGCTACGGGGCCGGTTCTCGCGAAGGGGCTCGCCGCCCGAACATGATCCGGGTGCTCGTTACGGACGCCGCCGCACCGGAAAAGACCGACGCTTCGGGGCCGCTTCAGTCCGATTGGATCGTGCTGCTGGAAACCAACCTGGACGACGTTTCGCCGCAGATTGTCGGGCACTGCATGGACCGATTGATGGAGGCGGGTGCATTGGACGTGAACGCCTCGCCGATACAAATGAAGAAGTGGCGACCGGGAGTCCTGCTTTCCGCATTGTGTCCGCCGGAACGAGCCGACGAATTTGAGCGGATCATCTTTCGCGAGACGGGTTCGCTGGGCGTCCGGCGGCAATGGCTCTCGCGGGCGACGCTGCCGCGAAGAATCGAGACCGTAGCTACGGAGTACGGCGAGATTCGGATGAAAATAGCGGAGCTTGACGGGCGCCTGTCCACACGCCCGGAATTTGAGGATTGCAAGGCGGCGGCGTTGGCGAACAGCGTCGCTCTGCGCGAAGTCGTCGCGGCCGCCGACAAGGCGTGGCAATCGCTTTGCGAAACGCAAGGAACCTCGAGAAAGAACGACTCGGACCATTCCGATGGAGCTTGATTCATCCCACCTGCTGATCGTTGCGATGGCCGTCGCCGGGTTGTACCTGGTCATGCGGGCCACGCGGAAGCGCTCGCAGGCGTCTCAATCCGAGCCAAACGTTTCCGTCCGCGAAAGGTACGCGGAGCTGCAACGAACGCAATCCGCGTCCCGCGATCTCGAAAACGTCATGGGCGAACTGGACCAGCTCGCCCGGCAGATCCACGGTCGACTGGACACCAAGATTGCCAAGCTCGATGGGGTCATCCGCCACGCCGACGATCGCATCGACCAGCTTTCGCGCCTGCTTCGCACGGCCAACGGAGCGCCGACGCTCGACGTGATCGTCGATGACGCGGGCGACTCTCGAACTCCGGCGATAAACACACCCAATTCGAAGACACAACAACCCAAATCCGTGGAAAACACATCGGATGCGCCGGACGCGCGTCGGTTGGCGGCGAAATATGAAGTCCGCGATCAAGTGTATGCCCTGTCCGACGATGGCGTGTCCGCCGTGCAAGTCGCCCAGCAAGTCGGCCGGACAACCGGAGAGGTTGAATTGATGCTGTCGCTGCGGCGGGCAAGACATCATGCGGCGGAATCCGCGGGCACACCGCCGCGGTGAGCACCGCAATACGATGCTACGCAGACCGGCGAGTACGGCCCATTACATATATAGCCCGCCGTTAACGTTGACGATCTGGCCGGTGATGAACGACGCCCGAGGATCGGCCAGGAAGCGAACGGCGATGGCCACCTCGTCGGGTGTGCCCAACCGGCCCATCGGTGTCAGCTCCTTGACGCTCTCAAGAACCTTATCGGGAACGACTGAGGTCATGTCGGTGTCGATGAATCCCGGCGATACGGCGTTGACCGTGACGCCCTTTCGCGCCACCTCACGGGCCAGCGTCTTGGTGAAGGCCATCAATCCGCCCTTGGCCACGGCGTAGTTGGATTGCCCGAAATTTCCGATCTGACCAACGATGGAGGTGATGTTAATGACCCGGCCCCAATTGGACTCGATCATGTTCGGCAGGAGCTTGCCGGTGAGGTTGAACGCCCCGTCGAGATTCACGAGCAGCACCTCGTGCCATTGCTCGAAACTCAGCTTGAGAAACGACCGGTCGCGGGTGATGCCCGCGTTGTTGACCAGAATGTTGATTAGGCCCAGCTCCTCCTGGGCTTTCTCGACCATTTCGATCGCTTGTTCCCGCTTGGCGACGTCAGCTTGATACGCCGTCGCCTTGCGACCCATCTTTCTGATCTTCTCGACGACTTCATTAGCGGCCGCGGCATTCGAATGATAGTTGACAACCACGTCGCTGCCGGCCTCGGCAAGTAACATGGCAATCGCCCGCCCGATGCCGCGCGATGACCCCGACACGAGGCTTACTTTTCCGCTCAAATTCACCATAACGTCACCTACCTTCCAACAAGAGCCTCCGGCAATCGCCATAATGGCCCGCTACCTAATTGATTAGCGACTCGCGGCACGCCGATCAGATCATGCAGCGCGCGGACCAGGCTGCGTTGGCCATCAGGCAATCATGCACATAACAGCCATGAAATAAAAGAGCGCAAGTGCGTCAGAAGTTTCTGCGAATGCACAATGCGGTAATCGGGAAAGTCAGAAATGTTGCGTTCGCGTCAATTCAGTGGCGTATCGTGCAACTGATTCTGTCCGAATGCTGATCCTAGGCCCGGGGGTGCCAGCCCGCGTCGGCCCAAAGACTCCCGGAGACCGCGGAGTTCTTGATCATGAAAATGATCGCTCCGGCGATTTCGTCCGGGCGGATCAGGCGGTGGAGCTGCGTATTGGGCAGGACGTGTTCGCGAATCAAGTCCTCACCGAGAGCACGAACCATGGGCGTGTCGGTAAAGCCCGGATGGATGATGGCGCAGCGTACCCCGTAATAGACGGCTTCTTTGGCAAGCGTGGACTGGGCCCCTTCGAGTCCGGACTTGGCCGTGGCGTACGATATTTGCCCGCGGTTTCCGGCCGATGAGACCGAGCCGATGAAAATGATGGCCCCCTGCATGGATTCTTCAGGTTTCCACTGGCGGAGGCCTCGCTTGGCCCGAAAAACCGCCACAGAGGCGACCGTTCGCAGGGCCCAATAGATCGGCGCAATCAGGTCCACGTCCAGGACGCGGCGGAACTCTTCTTCGGCATAGATGTCATGCTCGACGGTTCCGTTGGATTGTGCAAGCTTTACGGCGAGCCGGTCGCGCACGACGGCCGCGCACGGGACGCACAGGGCCACGGGGCCGAACCGGGATTCCATAGATTCGAAGACGGATTCGCGGAACTTGCCGTCCACCACGTCGCCGCGAAAGCCGACCATAACCGGCCGGCCGATTTCCTCGTTCATTGATTGGCAAATGGCCTCGGTGTTGTCGGAGTAGTCAACGATCGCAATGGCCTTGACGCTTTCCTGGGCGAGCATTCGCGCGGTAGCCTGTCCGATTCCGCTGGCCCCGCCGGTAATGACTGCGACTTTGTCGTTGAGGTTCATAATTCCACCCGAGCACTTCTTTGGGTGGTGTGGTCGGGCAATGCCCGGCCGAGCTGTTTCTCAGGCTCGCGATTCCACGGATGCGGAATCGATCCACCCCAAATCCTTAACGCGGCCGCGATCGGCCGCAACCAAATGGCCGCGGTCTTCCAGGCGGCCGCGAATGTAGAATGACGAATCTAGAATGCCAAATGGGCACAAGGGTCCGCTCGCGACCAACGATATCCCAAAAACATTCGAGCAGGCTTCAAACATCCTCCGCCGCAAGATCCTAATGATCCCCGGCGGTCCGTCACACGGGGTCCGAGCGCTTGGCCAGCCATTCGGCAACCTTCGGCCAGAGGTCTCGGTTTGCCTTCGATCCCACGGCCAGTCCGATGTGACCGGCGGGGAAATTGATCGCCTCCCGATCGGTCGAGCCCACCGCGTCGTTGAATGGCTGGCTCTGATACGGCGGAACAAGATGATCCTGTGTCGCCGTCAGATTGAGAATCGGGCAAGTGATGTTTGATAGATCGACCGTTTGTTCGCCGACCCGCAGTTTCCCGCTGATCAGCTTGTTCTGCTGCATGCAGTACTTGACGAATTGGCGGAACATCTCGCCCGCGACGGGAATGTTGTCATTCAGCCACGTCTCCATCGCGAAAAAGTCTTCGAGATACTTCTCATCTTCAAGATGTTCATAAAACGTGAAGTACTTTTCAACGAGCGTGGAAACGGGCTTAAGGAGCATGAACGAACTTTGCAGCAGCTCCGCCGGAGCGTTGCCGTAGACCTCGATGAGCTGATCCACGTCGAAGACGCTTTCGTCCGTCCACTTGGCCAGCAGGTGATCGCGTCGCGACCAATCTACCGGCGCGGCCATTAGGATCAGATTCTTGACTTTCTCTGGGTGCAGTGCGGTGTACATGGCCGAAAGCGTTCCGCCCATGCAATAGCCGAGAATGCTGATCTTATCGCAATTATGGCGCTCGCGAAGAAAATCGACGACCTGGTCCAACTTCCCGTTGACGTAATCGTCCATGTCCAGGAAGCGGTCTCCGTCGGAAGGAACGCCCCAGTCGAGGTTGTAGGTGTCGAATCCACGGTTGACAAAATGGCTGACGACGCTCTTGCCTTCGCGCAAGTCGAGAATGTACGGGCGATTAATCAGTGCGAAGACAAAAAGCAGCGGCGTGTCGAATTGCTTGCGGGCCTCGGTGACATAATGAAGCACCCGGGCCTTGTCCAGTCGAAGCAGCGCGTCGGTCGGCGTTGCCCCCACCCTTACCTTGCGGGCCACTTCGACGGCTTTGGGCAGATGGGCCATCTTGGTCCAATGGTCGGTCCAGAACTTCTGGGCATCGGCCGGCGTCGGCATCCAGAACGGCGGCGAACCCGGCCAGGCGGTGGTCGTCATCGGGCACCCCCTTTAACGCGGCTCGGGCCGGTTCGACCACCCTTTGGGCCGGTGCCGGAACGCGATTCGGCAGCGCTGCCCTTTTCGCCTGCGGGTTGTTCGAGTGAGGCAACGCGGCGGGAAAGCTCGTCAATCCGACCCAGCACCCGATCTTCGAGGCTGTGCAACACCAAAAGAATCGAATCGGTGTCGCTGCGCGCCGGGGCCTGCACTTCATGTAGCGCCTTGGTCATGAATTCGTTGAGCTGCTGGCGGAAGGCAAGCGCCCCGTCCATCGATCGCTTCATCGTCTCAAGGAACTGCTCGGAACCGAGAAACTCCTCGCAATGCCGGGCCCAAGCATCAAAGTACGCCTGACGCATCTGGCGGGCGACAGCCTCTCGCATGTCTCCGGAGGGCGGCGCGAGGCCGGATGCCATCATCTGAGAGGCCCAGTCGGACCAGACTTTAGCAAACGGGTTGTCGCCGTTCATGGATTCGTTTGGATTCATTTCCGTTCCTTTTGTCCGGCGCTCCGCCCGAAACAACGGGTCAGCATCGTTCAAGCGCGACCGCGGTGGCCTCGCCGCCGCCGATGCAGATGCCGGCGATGCCGATGGTTTTGTCGCGGCGTTGCATGGCGTTTGTCAGCGTGTTCACGATCCGGGCGCCGCTTGCGCCGATGGGGTGACCGATGGCCACCGCGCCGCCCGCGACGTTGACTTTTTCGGGATCAAGCCCCATTTCGCGAATCGCCACCAGCGGAACCACCGAAAACGCCTCGTTAATCTCGAATAAGTCGACGTCCGCGATTTTTAACTTGAGCTGCTCGCAGAGTTTTCGGATCGCGTAGATCGGGGCGATGGTGAACCAGTCGGACTCCATCGCCACGTTGGCATGGCCCAGGATTCGAGCAACGGGCTTGAGACCCAGGGCCTTTTTCCGTTCGTCATCGAAAACGACCATGGCGGCCGCGCCGTCGTTAATTTTCGAAGCGTTGCCGGCGGTGATCGTGCTGTCTTTTCCAAAGGCGGGCGGGAGGGCACGCATGGCTTCCTCGCCGCGGAACTTGGCCACGTCTTCGTCGCGATCGACCGAAGTCACTCCGCTACGGGACTTGACCTCGACGGGTACGACCGCGCCGGCGAAAAACCCGTTGTCCCAGCTTTGAAGCGCTCGTCGATAGCTCTCGATGGCGAAGGTGTCCTGATCTTCGCGTGATATGCCGTACTTAGACGCACACAGATCGCCGCAGGTGCCCATGTGCCGGCCGGTGTAGACGTCCCAAAGGCCGTCATAGATCATAGCGTCGATTAGTTCGCCATGCCCCATTCGATAGCCGGTTCGCGCTTTTCTCAGAAGATAGGGCGCGCCGCTCATGCTCTCGGTGCCACCGGCAGCGATCAGCCCGGCATCGCCACACTGGATGGCCTGGGCCGCGAGGACCACGGCTCGAATGCTCGATCCACAGACTTTGCTGATGGTGGTCGCCCCGACGTCCACCGGAATACCCGCGCCCAGCGAAACCTGTCGGGCCACATTCTGGCCAAGCCCGGCGCCGATGACGTTTCCGAATAAAACTTCGTCAACGTCGTTGGGGCTTACGCCCGCGCGCGAAAGAGCGTGGCGCAAGGCCAC
>JBGTDB010000510.1:0-6978 GCA_041748515.1 Phycisphaerae bacterium | reverse complement strand
GGCCAGCAGGGCCGCGGCCACCTTAGCCGAATCGGTTGATTGAGGAACGCCCAGGGCGAGGGCGTCCACGTCGATGACCATCTCGATCCGGTACGTGCCGGCCGGCGCGGTCGAGTCAACCCCCGCGCTCCCGCTCGCCCGAAGCACGGCGACCACCTCGGTAATCGTAAAGTCGTGGGCAACAGCAATGGACGGAAATAGGGGTGCAATCGCAAGCCCTGCGACAGCCATCAAGGCGCGAAAAAACTCGACTGGCGAAACCGAAGTCTCTTGGTCCCTCCGATTCTCGCGTCTAGCGGCGGTGGTTCCCGCAAAAAGTGAGCAGTTCATCGCCGTACTATTACCGGATACCAATAGAAGGTTAAAGTGCAGGACCTGCTAATTCTCGTCGCCCCGCGATTCCCGATGCAAGTCCGGCGAAAGGGCGCACGTCAGTCCGGGCGAAATAGGGCGGGAATCGCCGAGGGCGGGCCATACCCCTGCGAGGCGTGGTGCGCAGGGGTCAGCCTTGGATTGTGTCCGATTTGGCATTTAGGGAACTCTCCGGCTTGACTGAATGTCCCTTAACAAGCGACACTAACGGGCGGCCGCAAGGTGCCTTTTCGCGACAGTAGGGATGGAACCCGATGATTTGGCGTAATGCGCTGGGGTGGAAAGTCGAATCAATGAATGCCCCTTCCGCGATGGCGCGGCGGCATGTTTGAACAGCAAGGAAAATATCCATGAATCATTGCCGGAAGAAACTTGGCTGCGTGGTATTCTTCGGAATGCTCGCGTTAATCATTGCGCCAGCGCAAGCCCAGGATGTACCCTGGAACGTTTACGCCGACGACCTGTCCGCTTCGGTGTGCGATGTGGTGAACGCCTCCAATGTTGAGCTTGTGGTTCTGTCCGACAACGGCCCACTGGTGATTATCACCGGGCCGGACCTGATCCTGCCCGGCACGTTCGTGGATAACAACGGATTCGTTTTCGTGGATGGGTTTCCGACGGGATTCATCGATTTCGCACTCGACGGAGACGGTTTCCGCACGCTGTGGTGGCTGACCCTTTCCGGAACGGTCATCTTTGTCGACTCTTTTACCGGCCTTCCCAGCGACAGCCTTGCGTTTCCCGACGAATTTGTTGCCGTTCCGTGCGATGCGTGCGAACTTTGGGACGATCCGTTCGACTGCGGAGGCGGCATTTTTGACAGCGACCTCGACGGCGTTCCGGATCATCTGGATCTCTGTCCTAATACGCCCTTAGGCGTGGCGGTGAATTCCTTCGGGTGCGCCTGTTTCGAGATTGATAGCGACAACGACGGCGTGGACGACTGCGACGACGAATGTCCGAATACTCCTGTCAATGAATTGGTGAACTTCAGAGGTTGCTCCTGTAGTCAGCGAGACAGCGATGTGGACGGTGTCAATGACTGCAACGATCTCTGCCCCAATTCGCCCCCGGGGGCAGTCGTGGCCTCGGACGGCTGCACGATCGACGTTGTGATTCCCCCGCCGCCAGTCGTGATCATGTGCGGCTCGCTGAACGCGTTGACGTTAAGCCTGTGCGTCGCTGGACTTTGCGGTATTCGCCTCGTGTCACGCCGCAGGTTCTGATGGCTGGCATTGGCTCGCCGGAAAGGTGGCTTAGCAGCCTGCGGTGAAGAGTGTGGCACGGGCGCCTCGCGTGTTCTCGCCCCCGAGACGGCGGCGACACACGAATTGCCCCGGCTTCTAAGATTGAACCGCCCTTTGCAGTGCGGCGATGGCATGCTCGATATCGGCTGATGTCACGTCCAGATGAGTCACGGCTCGAACGCGCTGGGGCCCTGTCGAAAGCATCCACACGTTCTTTTCGTAGAGTCGTTCGCAAAAGGCCTTGGCCGTACCGAGGGATGGATCAACGTCGAAATAGACGATGTTGGTCTCGACGCCTTCCAGATTGACGGAAAATCCTGGGATTTCGACGATGGCCGTCGCAAGGCGCTTTGCGTTGGCGTGATCCTCGACCAGCCGCTCGATGTTGTGCTCCACGGCATAAAGGGCCCCGGCGGCAATGATGCCGGCCTGCCTCATGGCTCCACCGAACATCTTGCGAAAGCGGTGAACGCGGCGGATGGTATCCTTGGATCCTGCGACGGCCGATCCGACCGGCGCGCCCAGCCCCTTCGAAAAGCAGATTGAGACCGTGTCGAAGTACGTGGTGTAGTCCGTCGGCTTTCGACCGAGTGCCATGCAGGCGTTCATCAGGCGGGCGCCATCGAGGTGCATCTTCAAGCCGAACTCGTCGGCCACCGCTCGAATCCCGGCGATTTCATCCACGGACCAGCAACTGCCGCCGCCGCGGTTGTGCGTGTTTTCGATAACGATGAGCCGGGTCTGCGGGTAGTGAGAGTCCGTCGGTCGAACGGCCGCACGAGCGGCGTCGGCGTCGAACAGCCCGCGTGGACCGGGCAGTAGCCGCAGAGAACAGCCGGACAACCCCGCCGGTCCGCCCGCTTCGTAGTGATAAATGTGACTGTCGGTGTGGGCGATAATTTCGTCGCCGGGCTCGGTCTGGGTGCGGATTGCAGACTGGTTGGCCATTGAGCCGGAGGGCACATAAATCGCCGCCTCCTTGCCCAGCAGCTCGGCCACGCGCTCCTGAAGTCGATTGACGGTTGGATCATCTCCAAAAACATCGTCACCGACTTCGGCCTCGGCCATGGCCCGGCGCATGGCCGGCGACGGCCTGGTCACGGTGTCACTTCGAAGATCGATCGGGCGAGATTGGGTCATAATGGCGTCCAGAAAACAGTTGGGGGCGTCACGTCTGAATCCTACCGAACATGCCGCTACGTGGTCAACGTGGGGAGCGAGCGGCTAATGCCCCAATGGGCCGGCCGGGCCAGGTAGGTTCAGCTCGACGAGATTCGCCCCCGAATGCCGGCCGGGCAATCCGCGAGGCGGCCTTTCGTAGCCCGCCAGATCACTTTCAATGGGCACGGTCACCTCGAGCCATAGCGTAGGCGAATCAGTGATAACGCGACCGTTCTTCAAGCCGGCGGGAAGCAAAACGGTATTACCCACATGGAATGCGACGGGTCCTTCGATGCCGTCACAATGGATTCGCCCACCTCCTTCAAGCACGATCCAGATTACCATCTCCGCATAAGGAATCGGCTGATCAACGCCTTCGATCATTCGGACGCGCTCGATGACGAAAGATTCGCAGCGAATGACGCGCGTGACTGTGGTCCAGACACTGGCAACGTGCTCGATCCTTTCGTGAGCCGCCGCGACCGGCGTATAGACGGCAGAAGCTAAAGCGTCCTCCACGTGCAATTCGCGCGGCTTTCCGGGAGAATTCGCCCCTTTAAGCCCGGCTTCGCCGGTCGCCGAATCAACGCGATCCCAATCATAAAGTCGATAGGTTGTGTCCGAAGGCGTTTGCACTTCGGCGACGACGATCCCGGCGCCCAGCGCGTGGATGGTTCCGCTTGGAAGATAGAAGGCGTGGCCTTTTTTCGCGGGAACCTTGAGCAAGACGGATTCTACGGTGCCGTTTTGAAGCGACTGTCTCAACTCGGCCTCCCCCACGCCTTCGCGAACGCCGCGGTAAATGAACGCATCCGGTTCGGCTTCGATGACGTACCACGCTTCATTTTTCAAGCGCGCGTCGCCGCGTCGTTGGGCTGCTTCCCGGCCAGGGTGGACCTGAACGCTAAGCGTTTGCCGTGCATCGAGAAACTTGATCAACAAGGGAAAGCAACCGTCGGCCAGGGGGGCTCGGCCGGTCAGCTCAACGCCCCACTCCTGAACAAGTTCGCCCAGCGTTCTGCCGCGAGCGGGGCCGTTGGCCACTTGCGATGGGGCCGCGGGCAGATCAGAGATCTCCCACGATTCCCCAATCGGCTCGCCGGGGGGAAGCCGCTTGTTCAGCAGCGTTTCCAGGTGCCGCCCGCCCCAGATGCGGCGTTGGAAAATCGGTTCGAAGATCAGCGGGTAAACGGGCATAAAGAGGGTTCGACTTTGTGTCCGGCTCGGAGGTTCATCCGCCGGCCGCCATTTACTTCGCTCGCCAAACCTGTTCAGGATTATTGCGGAACATCGGGTTTGCAGGCCCGGCACGGCTTTCGTCCGGCGGATTCCGCGTCGGACGGCGAAGCAAAGCGAACGGTGTTCTCCGGCTTGATCCGCGCGCAGTGGCTGCAATTCGCCCGGTGATAGACCGTCGAACTCAGGCTGCCGACAAGGTGCGTCTCTCCGGTTTCCACTATCTCAGGCGACTTCGGATCGGCCGGGACAGTCGATGGCGTCAGGATTTCCGGCAAAGCTTCGGGGGATCGGGCTGGGCCTGATTGCAACTGCGGGCAACCGGCCTTCACCCAGGCTGCCGTAATCAGATTCGCCCCAAGCAGCGCACCGGCCTCGATCTGGTGTTCCAGAATCGGGGCCGAACGCTCCGCAAGCCTGGTCCAATAGACGTCGGCAGAGGCGACAAACGCATGAACGTCATCAAGCTGCAACTCTCGCACAACGTCCGCATCCAACGCGATCAATTCTTCAGCCGCGGCGTGGGCCGAAATCAGTGTGTGGAACGCGGCCTCTAGCGGATCCGAAATTGCGATCAGTCTGCATGGCGAGACACGCACTTCGTAGGCAAGCCTTTCCTGGAGGCGCACAATAAGGGCCCCGTGAAACCGGTCGCGAAGTCGCATCCCGCGACGGACCGAGATGTGTGCGTCGAGGGCATCGTCGGCACGACCGGCGTCCGTTTCGGGGGAACCACTTGGATTCAAATCGCGGGCCAGCGCGGTCGTGTTAAAGGGCATGGCCGCGTCGGCACAAAGGTGCAGCACATACCCGGCGCGCCTCGCCATTTCGGCGGAATCGTCGGACTCGAATGCGGCGACAAGCCGGGCCTGTTCTTCCTCAATCAACCAGGGTAGTGAGCCGCCATCGACTCCGCCAAGTCGCTCGTAGAGCCTTCTCGCGTCGGCCCGCCGTCTGGGAAATCGCCTGGCCGCGTCGCGACGGGATGATGCATCACCGTCGGCCGCCTCCAGGTCGAGATATACATGGTGTCGTGCGTGGTCGGAAGCGCGACGACCACCGAGCGCGTTCGGCTCAAAGTCCGGGAGATACCCCCTGCGAAATTCGTTTGCGTGGTGCGAAAGGAAGTCTTGAAGGGGCACGGGTAGAATGGGCAACACGGCATCGGCGGCCAGTTTGTACACCAGTGCCGGACATTGCCCGGTTGACTCCAGGCTCGTCGAGCGCTCTCCCGCTTCGGCCGGCGACCATACCGCCATCCACAATACAACAATCGTGAATACGAGAGACATCCACGGAATTGTCGACCGCCGCGAAGCCGGATGTTGCCTGGCGGTACTTTTGATGTTGCCCTTTGGAATCACGCACATGATTCGATGAGTTTATCCAAAAAGCCGGTTCGCTCCAATGCACCAGTCCGGACGCGACCGAGGCGCTATAAAACCCTGACCAGCAGAAGTGTCTGGTCGTCGCTCTGCGGCCCGTGGGCCCGGACGGCCGCCAGCACTTCTTCGTAGAGCTCCGACAGCGTGCGCTGCCCGCCAATTGCCAGAATTCGTTCGATGGGCGCCTGGCCGAACATGCGCCCCGTTCCGTCGAACACCTCGGTCAGCCCATCGGTCATGAACAACAGAACATCGCCGCGATCAAGTGGCACGGATCGACCCTCGTAGTGCTCCGTTTCAATGATGCCGAGCGGCAGTTGTCCGCTCTCAATCTCGACCACGTCACAGCTTGCATGGCGTTTGTGGAGCACCGGACCGTGACCGGCACCGCAGAAGACAGCCTGACCGCCGCCCTGAACGCGAAGGCAGGCCGCGGTGACGAACATTTCCGGCACAGTCAATTCGCAGATGACGGCGTTGACGTCGCGAAGAAGCTCGCCAACGCCGCCGCCGGCGCGAAGGCGCGTGCGCATCGCGCTCTTGACCACGCCCATGACGACTCCGGCCTTCACGCCGTGGCCGGAAACATCCGCAATGAAGATATCCGTCGAACCGTCCCGCTCGACCACGTCGATCAAATCGCCGCCCATCTCCGCACCCGCGACGGACCGACCGAAAACCTCGAGACGATCGGAAGTCAGGTCGATCGGCGGGATCAGCGTTTCGTGGATCTGTTGGGCCAGGTCCAGTTCGGCCTGCATCCGAACAGCCCGCGTGCCCTCGGTCCGGATGAACATAACGAACAGTACGTAACCCGTCACAATGAGCGCGATGCACATGCAACCTTCGATACTGAGGGTGAAACCGGTTTGAAAGTCTTTGGGAAATAATCGGGGAAGATAAAACCAAAACGCCTGCGAGGGGATCAGGATCCACAGGGCCTTTCGGTTGATCGCCGTTGCATAAAGCCAACCCGCCGCGGTCAACCCGCCGAACGCCGCGTAAACCGCCAGACTCAACCACGACCGCCTCGGCGAGAACGGGGAAAGTACCAGAATGGCCGACGGAGCAAAGGTAAAGAAAACAAACCCAAGAAGCTTGAGTCGTGAAAGGGGAGAAAGCCTATCAAAAAATCCGGGTGATCGCCCCTTTAAGCCCGGCTTCGCCGGGGGCCGCGAAGTGACCTGTTTCATTTCGAACCGCCCGAACCGCTGAAAGCTACCAAGGCGCGTCGGGCACTCGCTGAGCCAGGGGCATTCGCCCCTTTACGCCCGGCTTCGCCGGGGGCCCGGGCGAAATATGCCGCGCCGACAGGACCACTATGCACCATCGCTGGTGCCGGCCAAACTTCGTTTTGGGTTTTGCTCAGGCGCACGGGCCACTCCAGGGGCCTTCGCCCCCTTAAGTCCGTCATCGCCGGGGGTCTTCGCCCCTTTGATCCCGGCTTCGCCGGGGGCTGCCAGCCCCGCGCGCTCAAGAATTTGCGAGAGCAGCCGCTCCTCCATGGCCGGGTCACGGCCCATGTCCAGCCAAACCTCGCCCAGCCCGCCGCCGGGCGCGATGCCGCTGGTTGTGGG
>JBGTDB010000509.1:0-5197 GCA_041748515.1 Phycisphaerae bacterium | reverse complement strand
GTAATAATCCTTTATCCCGCCCCTTCAGGGCTTTCCCGCATGAACCGGCAAAGTTCCCAGGGCGTTGCCCTGGGCTATGTTATTTCGCCCTTTCAGGGCGGCCCACAAACAGAATCCTCGTGTGCGGGCAGCGAAAAAAATGCCGCCGGTTCTGTCACGGACCCGGTCGTTCCTTCCCCCTTACCAAGGGGGGATGGGCTTTAGCCCAGGGGGGTAAAAAACACGAGGCACGGAACTATCCTTCTCAAACTGATCGGTTTTGACACCCAAGCCGACTGATTGTGATCCGAATAACCACCCGGCAGGGGCGAACGGACAGTTTTCTGTGCCTCAACGCGCAGAATCGGTCAGTTTGAGTATCCTTGGACACAGCGCGCCGGGATGAGTTCGTGTCCGCGTCATGTCGAGTGTGGACAATCCACGGGGTTTTTGCCTTGCCCCAATCGTCCGCGCGAAATATGTTGACCGCATGGCGAGGAAACGATCGGCCGAAAAAGCGCAGCAAATCGATGGGAAACCCAGTCCGAAGGATGATCCGCCGCCACGGCATACCAAGGTCATGCGCGTGCGAATCCTCAAACCAGCCGATCAATCCAGTTGGAAGGACTTGTCCAAGACGCTTCGAGATGTCCGATACCGGGTATTCCGGCTTGCGAATCTCGCCGTTAGTGAGAATTATCTGAGGTTTCACCTATTTCGTTCCGGAAAGTCGGGCGAATTCGAAACGGAAAAACCCAGCGGGTTGAACAAGCGCCTCAGGGAAATGCTTATCGAAGAAGGCGCGACCATTGACGAAATGAATCGTTTCTCGAAGACGGGCGCGCTCCCCGACACAATCCTGGGCGCTCTTACTCAGTACAAGATCGGGGCAATCACCAGTCCGGCCAAATGGCGAGAGGTCGTTCGGGGCAAGGCTTCGCTGCCGACATTTCGCAGCAACATGGCCATTCCGATTCGCTGTGACAAAGTGGGGCAAAGGCGCATGGAGCGCATGCCCAACGGCGATATCCAGGTGGAGCTGATGCTCTGCATGAAGCCATACCCAAGGGTGATCTTGCAGACCGGCGATATCGGTGGTTCCGCGGGCGTCCTTCTCGCGCGCCTTTTGGATAACCCACATCAACTTCTTGAGGGCTATCGCCAACGCTTGTTTGAAATCAAGCACGACGACCGATCGAACAAGTGGTGGTTGTTCATCACCTATGACTTCCCCGCAACCAAGCGAAACACAGATGCCAACGTCGTTGTCGGAGTCGATGTTGGGTATTCCTGCCCACTCTATGCCGCGATAAGCAACGGGCACGCTCGTCTCGGCTGGAAAGCTTTTCATGCCTTGGGAACACGGATCAAGACCCTCCAACGCCAGGTTATGGCTCGGCGTCGCGGCGTCCAGCGCGGCGGGGCCACCGGAATCAGTTCGGCCACGGCCCGCTCCGGCCATGGACGAAAGCGCAAGCTGCAACCCATCGAGATTCTCGAGGGCAGAATCAACAAGGCGTACAACACGCTCAACCATCAGATGTCCGCGGCCGTCGTCGATTTTGCCCTGAACCATGGGGCCGGGACCATTCAGATGGAAGATCTTGCCGGGCTGTCCGATCACCTTCGCGGCACATTCATCGGGGCGTCCTGGCGATATCATCAACTCCAGGAGTTTATTGAATATAAGGCCAAGGAAAACGGGATGAGGGTACGAAGGGTGAACCCCCGTTACACGAGTCGGCGTTGCAGCGAATGCGGAACGATCAACGCCGGGTTCGATCGGGCGGCGCGTGACAAAGCGGCTCGGCCCGGTTTTTCCGCCCGTTTCCAGTGTATCGACCCCGAATGCGCCCTCGGGAAGAAGCCCATCGATGCCGATTACAACGCCGCCCGAAACTTGGCCGTGCTTGACATTGACGGGATCATCGCCGCAGAATGCAAGGTCCAGAAACTCGACGCCGAAACCGACTCGTCGGATTCGCCGCCGCCGGCTCTTTGATATTTGAGTGCGATCTTTTTGAGGCCGTGTTATCCGAGCCGCTAGCCGAAGGGCAATCGCGGCGGACGGCCGAAGGCCGACCTGCTCGGCCTGAAGGTTGAGAAGGGCACGCGTAAACGGGAAAATCTCCCTTGCGTGAACCGCTCACCGAACGCTTTTCATCGATTTTTGACGCGCTTTTGCGCCCTAAGTTCTTGCGCAGTCAGTACTTACGAGACAACTCCTGGAAGGCACCGGAATTTGAAGGGCGTCAGCAGGGACACGGCAGTGGCACAGCACGGAGAACCTGGAAGGCACCGGAATTTGAAGGGCGTCAGCAGGACTGCTGTGTCAGCAGTGCGAATCCGGGCTCCTGGAAGGCACCGGGCCGCCTGGCCCCGGTCGCGCCGTATCCAGCCCAGAGCAATGAACGCCAGCGAATCGCCCGATCTCAAAACGCACGCTCCGCGTCCTCCGCGACTCAGCGGTGCGATTCTTTCGCACCTTCCCTGATCGCTCTCCGAACTCCCAACACCGAGCGCCCCGCGCGTTATCAAGATGGTAATTTCCTCGAGGGAGCGCCCCATGAAACCGCACGCATTGCGAGTGGAAAAATTGTCGATTGCGGCCCCCGCTCATTCCGCACCTGTCCTTGACGCGCGGTGTCAAGGATTCCGCATTCGCCATTCCGAATTCGCAATTCCGCATTCTCGAAAAAAGCGCCCGTGCGAAACGAACCCAAACGAAAACGCCGTAACCTATTGTAAACAAAGGACTTACGGTCGATGCGACGAATCCGAACGAACCCAAATAAGCATGATTCAAAGCCAAAAACACGGCGAAATCGACCGAATTTGCGGACCGATGCTCGTGCAGCGCGGCCGCCGAGCCCTGTAAAAACGAGGGTCTACGGTTACAATCGCCATCATGCTTCCGTTCCAATGGATGCCCCGGCCGATGGCTCGCCGCAGCGAGAGACGCAGGAAGCTGACAGCCCGGCTTTTGACGACTGCCGCCCTGACGTTCGGCCCGCCCGTCCTCGGCCAGGAGCCCCAGGCCGGCTCTCCCGGCAAAGCCCAACCGGAGAACAAAGCCGTGAAACCCGCAGCCCCTGAACCCCGGCGTACGAACAAGCTCGCCAACGCCACCAGCCCCTACCTGCTCCAACACAGGCACAACTCCGTCGATTGGCACGAATGGGGCGAGGAGGCGTTCGAAAAGGCCCGGCAGGAGGACAAGCCCATCTTCCTCAGCATCGGCTACGCCGCCTGCCATTGGTGCCACGTCATGGAGCACGAAAGCTTCGAGAACGACGAGGTGGCCGCCCTGCTCAACGAGCACTTCGTCAGCGTCAAGGTCGATCGCGAGGAGCGGCCGGACATCGACGAACTGTACATGGCCTATACGCAGGCCCTCACCCGGCACGGCGGCTGGCCGATGAGCGTTTGGCTCAAGCCGGACCGCACGCCGTTCTACGCCGGCACCTACTTCCCCAAGGACAACTTCGTCCAGCTTCTTGGGCAGATCGCCAACACCTGGGAGCAAAACCGCGAGCAGATTGCCGGCGGCGCGGCCTCGGCCAGGGAGTTCTTCGCGCAATGGGCAACCGGACCGGCCCCGGCCGAGGGCGTCATCCCCGCGGAACAGGTCGATGCCACGGCCCGTCAGCTTGCGCGATATTTCGATCGTCGGCTCGGCGGGCTGCGCAGCGGCTCCAACAAGTTTCCGCCCAGCATGGCCATGGACCTATTGCTGCGTGTGTATCTGCGAACGGGCGAGTCCGATCTGTACGACGCGGTCAACGTTACGCTGGACAATATGGCCCGCGGCGGCATTTATGACCACATTGGCGGAGGCATCTGCCGCTACAGCACCGACCCCGAATGGCTCGTTCCGCACTTCGAGAAAATGCTCTACGACCAGGCCCTGGTCAGCTCAGTCTATCTCGACGGCTACCAGGTTTCCCGGAATCCGGCTTATGCCCGGGTGGCGGCCGACATTTTCGATTATGTCCTGTCCGATCTTCGCTCGCCGGAAGGGGGGTTCTACTCCAGTCGCGACGCCGACAGCGAAAAACTGGAAGGCAAGTTCTATATCTGGACGCTGCCGGAAGTGAAGGAAATTCTCGGCGAAGAGGACGGATCGCTGTTCGCCAGGTTCTACGACGTGACCGAAACCGGCAACTGGTTCGAGCGGCTGGGGCACGCCCCGGCCGGTCCCAAGAACGTCCTGCGCATCGCCAAGCCGGTCGAGACGTTCGCGAAAGTCCACCATCTGGACCGGGCGGATTTTGAAAAGAAGCTGACGACGTGGCGGGAAAAGATGTTCGCCGCGCGGGAAAAGCGGGTGCATCCGGCGCTGGATGACAAGGTGCTACCCGACTGGAACGGGTTGATGATCGCCGCGTTGGCCAAGGGGGCCCGCGTGCTCGACGAGCCCAAATACGCGGAGGCCGCGGCCAAGGCGGCGGACTTCATTCTGTCCCGCGTGCGAAAAGACGGCCGGCTGCTGCGGACCTATCGCAAGGGCGAGGCCCGACTGCCGGGCAATCTCGGCGACTACGCCTTCATGACCGAGGGGTTGTTGAATCTGTACGAGGCCACGTTCGATCGGAAATGGCTGGATGCGGCGGTTGAACTGACCGACGCGAGTGTTCAATACTTCTACGATTCGCAGGGCGGGGCGTTTTTCTTTACCGCCTCGGACGCCGAACAGCTCATCGTGCGCTCCAAGCATCCGCGAGACGGGGCGATTCCGTCGGCGAACTCGGTTACGGCCTTAAACCTGTTGCGCCTGTCCGTCCTGTTCGATCGGAAGGATTATCGCGAGAAGGCCGAGAGCATCTTCCGGGCGTTCGGCGCGACGGCCGCCGATTCGCCCGGCGCGTTCGAGCGGCTGCTGTGCGCCGCCGATTTTTATCACGCCCGCGTGGCCGAAATCGTCGTCGTCGGCCCCGCGTCCGACCCGGCCACCAAGGCCCTGCTGCGAACCGTTTACGATCGGTACCTGCCCAACAAGGTCGTCGTGTATGCCGCCGAGAAATCGGACGACGCGCGGATGACGCTCTTGAAGGGAAAGGGAATGTTAAAGGACCGCCCGACCGCCTTTGTGTGCGAGCAGTATCGTTGCAAGCTGCCGGTCAACACGCCGGAGGATCTGGCCCAACAACTTGATTCCTTGACCAAGCCGACCGCTGATCCCCCCCGCACGCCCGAAGGAGCCCCGTCCACCCGGACG
>JBGTDB010000508.1:0-4958 GCA_041748515.1 Phycisphaerae bacterium | reverse complement strand
GGGGGGGGGGGGGGGGCCGCTGGCCGCACAGCTCGGCACGATGCGGGTTACGGACCAGATCAACGCCCTGACGGTCATGGGGGCTGACCCGATTCGACAATTGGTCGTGCCGCGTTTTCTTGCCTGCCTGTTGCTGACTCCGCTCCTTACATTTTTCTGCGACATGTTTGGATCGCTAGCCGGGTGGTTTATCGCCGTGCAGGTCAAGAATGTGCCCTCCGCCCCTTACTGGTATTGGATCGAATACTCCGTCGAGACCTGGGATGTCTTTGTCGGCTTCGCCAAGAGCCTGGTTTTCGGGGCGATGATCGGAATGATCGCCTGCTACAAGGGGTTCTATTGCAGGGCGGGCGCAGAGGGCGTGGGTCGGGCAACCACCGAATCGTTTGTCGTGAGTTTCGTGGCGATTCTGGTCGCCGACTTTTTCATCGGATACGCCTTGTCCGGCCTGTATCGCGGCCTTTATGGACTTAAATCGCTTGTATGACCATCGTGAATTCCACGCCTGATGATCGGCGGCAAAGGGCGATGTCGTCCAACGGGCCGGTCGTGCGCCTCGAGAGCGTCCATAAGCGTTTCGGCGACCTGGTGGTGCTCGACGGGATCAGCCTCGAACTCCAGGCCGGAAAGACTACGGTGATTCTCGGGGAATCGGGTTCCGGCAAGAGCGTCCTGCTGCAACACATCGTTTGCCTGTTACGGCCGGACGCGGGCGCGGTCTATTTTCACGAGCGGCGCATCGACGATCTGCCCGAGCGCGAGCTGGCCCAAATCCGCCCGCGCTTCGGATTCCTTTTTCAGCTCTCGGCGTTGTTTGATTCCATGACCGCGGGCGAGAACGTGGCCTTCCCGCTACAAGAACACACGCACCAATCTCGCCAGGAGATCGAACGAATCGTCAAAGACAAGCTGGCCATGGTAGGGCTGGATGGCGTACAGAATAAGTCGCCGTCACAGCTTTCGGGCGGACAGAAGAAGCGGGTCGCCCTGGCGCGGGCCATCGCGCTGGACCCGGAAGTGATTCTGTATGACGAGCCAACAACCGGACTGGACCCACCCCGGTCTGACGAAATCGACCAGTTGATCCGCAAATTGCAGCGGGAATTGTTCGTCACCGGCGTGGTGGTGACGCACGACATGGCCAGCGCCCGAAAGGTCGCCGACCGCATCGTCATGCTCCATAAGGGCCGGTTCATCTTCGACGGCTCCCCGGACGCGATCGACACGGCAGACGATCCTCGCGTCAGGGCCTTTGTCGAGGGACGCTGCTCGGAGGATATGCGAAAAAGCCTCAAACTCGAACAGGTGAACTCATGAGCGAACCTTCACGCAATTTTCTTGTGGGTATTTTTGTGCTTGCGTCGCTGACCGTGCTGGCCCTAATGCTGGCGTGGTTCGGGGAGGCTCCAAGCTGGCTGGGAGGCAACGAATGGACCCTCCGAGTTGGCGGCGTTCGACAGCTCCGCGGCGTCGAGCCAGGCAACCCGGTGCGAATGAACGGCGTGGAAATCGGCCGCGTGCGAGGCCTTGAGTTCGCCGACCGCTCAAGGCCGGACGCGGGCGTGGTCATCGTGGTGGGGATTCAGGATGAGTTCAGCATCCCTTTGCAATCCTCCGCCAGGGTTTACGCCCCGGCGATGGGCTTTGGTGCCGGGCATATCGACATTATTTTTCCGGAAGGTGTCTCGGTGCCGCTGGAGAAGGTCGGCGAACCCATGATCCGTGGCGAGATGCGCGACGCATTGACCGAGATCATTCCGCGAGAAACGATTGACTCTCTTGCTGAAGCGTTTGTGAATGTCGGGAACTTTGCCGAAGCGGCGACGCCCGCGGCCAAGAATCTGGCCGCACTGCTCATGCCGCCCGGCGCACCGAAAACGGATAAAGCGCCGGAATCGGGCCCCGAAGCCAGTCTTTTCACGGCCGTGCAGAAACTCGACGAATTGCTGGGGAACCTGACGGAGCTGGTCGGCGATCCGACCGTTCAGGGCGACGTTCGTTTAATGATCGGCGAAATTCGATCGGCCATCGGCGATTTGCGGGCGTCGGTGGATTCTTTCCGAATTTCGACGGAGCGCATTGCGGGGAGCTTCGAATCCGGCGTGGGCGATATCACAGCGGACATCGACGAGACGTTTGCCTCGCTGAACTCAGTCCTGGAACGCCTTGACTCGAGCGCGACGAACCTTGCCGTGGCAACGCAAAAAATCGCCGAGGGGCGTGGCACGCTCGGATTGCTGGTTAACGACCCGCGCCTGTACGAAGCGGCTGTGATTTCGCTTGACCGGTTTTCCGGGGCGATGGCCAGCCTACAGGTCATTCTTGGGAAATTTGAAAGGCAAGGATTCATCACCGTGGGCCAGGCCCCAAGCGGCACGCTGAGAAAAAACTTTCCCATTCCCGACCCTCAATCTGCCGGACAATGAAGCGGCTCCGCAATAAAACGGTTTCAACCACTGACCATTCTGGCGGACAGCAAGACTCGATTCGTGTAGTCTTGGGCTAGCATCGCCACCCGGCTGCCCGATTCACGAATCCAAGTTCAAACGGGTCGCGAATTTTCCTTGACGCAGGCATACCAATTCGCCATAATCGACCTGATCCGTCCGATAAGCGGTCTCTTGGGTCGTGGTCTCTCGGAGCGGGCGCGGTTCGCTTGATTCCGGCAGCGTCCGGCGTCTTAGGTCGGCATGGGTCACTCTGGCATCCACTTTGTCCGGAGGGTGCGCAACCAGGTCGGCCGGAGGCGGTGCGTGTCCGCGCGACTCGTCGGTTGACGCTATGAATTTGGTCCTGAAATATTGGGGGTGCCATGAGCACAGTGCGGGGAAAGCAAGCAGCCCAAAACGTTCTATTTTCATTGGCTCTTATTACTTCCGTTCTGCTCGGCCGCCCATCGATGGTGGTCGGGTTTGGCGAGCCACCACCCAACGATGATTGCCCGAACGCTTTCGACGTGGGCCCGCTGCCGGCAGTGGTGTTGGGCGACACGACGGACGGGCTCTCCGACATTTTCTTTTCCTGCGGTTTCTCTGTTGACGGCCCTTTCCGCAACGTTTGGTACACGGTGACCGGCACAGGCGGGACGCTGACTGCGACCACTTGTAGCGACACTACCGAAATCCCGGATACTGAAATCTCCGTCTTCTGCGGCGACTGCGAAGAGCAGATCTGCGTGGATGGAAACGACGACGATTGTCCGTTTTCGAACCCGTCCCTTTCGACTGTGTCGTGGTGCTCGGAGGCCGGCCGTACGTATTTCATTACTGTTGGCGGGGCCGAGTTCGGCACGGCGACCGGCCTATTCGAGCTGACCGTCACGGATGCCGGGGACCTTTGCGACTTTCCCATCGAATGCGAGGTCTTAACCGGCGCGTGTTGCAGCCTGGGAACGTGCAAGGAAACGACCATCGAAAAGGCCTGCGACGGCCAGTTCTTTCCCGGCGAGTCCTGCCCGGAGTTTGACTGTCCTTCCGAGTGCTTCTGCGACGATGGACTTTTCTGCAACGGTGTGGAGACTTGTGACGAATTCGGGGGCTGCATTCCGGGAAAGGCGGTCGATTGTAGCCACCTGGACAACGAGTGCAGCGTCGGCGTGTGCGACGATGACATCGACGAATGCGTCTCCATCACCAATGACGAGTTGTGTGACGACGGAGAATTCTGCAATGGTGTTGAGATCTGTGACCCAATGCAGGGCTGCGTTGCTGGGACGTCGGTCGATTGCAGCCACCTCGACACGGAATGTAATGTCGGAATCTGCGACGAGGATCTCGACGAGTGCGTATCCATTCCCGATGACGAACTGTGCGATGACGGCCAATTCTGCAACGGTGTCGAAACGTGCGATCCGATGGAGGGCTGCGTGGCCGGAACGCCGGTCGATTGCAGCCACCTTGACGACGTGTGCGCGATCGGGGCTTGTGACGAAGACGCCGATGTCTGCATCGCTCAGAATGTTGACGATGAAGAGCCGTGCGACGATGGACTATTCTGTACCGAAGGCACGACGTGCGACGGCGGTGTTTGCACCGGTGGATCGCCGTTGGACTGCGACGACGGCATCCCCTGTACGGACGACGTTTGCAACGAAGACACTGACATGTGCGAGCATGTGCCGAATGATCCGCTTTGTAACGACGGGAACCCCTGCACGGACGGCGTCTGCGAAGCGGCAGTGGGTTGCGTCTTTGAAGACAACGGGGCCTGCGGCGCCTGTTGCGACGCGAGCCCCGGACTGGGCGGCGCCTGCTCCGAAGGCGTGGTTGCCGGGGCCTGCGCCGGGCCCAATCAGGCGTTCTACCCGGGCGAGGCGTGCGAGAACGTCTTCTGTGCCGAGGTGACCGGCGCATGCTGCGACGGCGAAACCGGCGATTGCGTCGTAACGACTGTATCCGAGTGCAATTGTTTCCTCTGCATCTGGAGCCAGGATGAATCTTGCGAGGACGTGAGCTGCGAGCCTAGTTTTTCGGCGATCCCAGCTGTCTCTGAATGGGGAATGGTTGTGCTGGTCCTCCTGTTCCTGACCGCAATGAAACTGCGGTTCGCCCGGACGGAGGCTTATCCCTCGGCCTAGCCGTCTGTCTACCTTGCGCCCTTGCCCTCTCGATTAGCAAGAAAGGGCGGCTATCGGCCGATTGCTTTCAACATAAACTTGCGGGCAGGATTCTTGATTTACCTCCCGGCCGTTGCGCTCAGGCTCGCTTCGCCAGTCGATCCATTATTGGACGCTTCTTGCGTCTGACAGCACTTCACTCGATTTCGTGCCCGATTTCTTGAGGCATATCGTACGGTTTCCGAAGCGATAGATGTGTTAATCTGGGTAGACCGTGCGGATGAGTCCGGACATGCTCGACCGGCGTCCGCGTTTGACCGGGCCGAGCTTCGCCCGATGTTCGGCGAAGCCCCATCCGGTGGCGGGCATCGCCCGCTGAATCCCGGCATCGCCGCGGCCCATT
>JBGTDB010000507.1:0-2429 GCA_041748515.1 Phycisphaerae bacterium | reverse complement strand
ACTATAAGACGGCCGTGCGACTCTATGACCTGGAGGGGCGGCCGGTTGCCGAAGTCGCCTCCACGATGGGTCGCTCGGCCGGTGCCGTTCACATGCTTCGGGCACGTGCCCATGACAGGCTGCGGGCGGAACTGGGGGCTTCCTCGCAGTTTTTCACCGGATCGGCGTGAACGGCTGGGCCGGTTTGTCGTCCATTCAGAGGTGGGTTGCGCGCATGCTCGAGAAACCTGACCAGTCTACAATCGCATCCGGCTCAGGAGAGCGGCGCCTCATCGACGCCGCGTGGGCACAGTTCGAAACTTCTGCCGCGAGCCATCATTCCTCGGCGACCCACCCTCGACGATCGATCGTGATTCCGGGCTATCGCGTGCTACGCGAGATTCATCGCGGCGGGCAAGGGGTCGTCTACCAGGCGATGCAGGAATCCACGCGTCGCAAGGTAGCGATCAAGGTTCTAAAAGAGGGTTCCCTTGCCGATCCCACCGAGCTGTCCCGGTTCGATCGCGAGGTCGACGTACTAAGCCGTCTCAACCATCCGCACATCGTCGCCATTCACGATCGTGGATTGACCGCGGAGCACGCCTACTATGTGATGGACTACATTCCCGGCCGCCCGCTGGATGCGTACGTGGCCGGCGCGGACCTTTCCACGCGCGAGATTTTGTTCCTCTGCCGCAAGGTATGCGAAGCGGTAAACATCGCACACCTTCGGGGGGTGATTCATCGCGACCTCAAGCCGAGCAACATTCGCATCGACGAGAACGGCGAGCCCCATGTCCTCGATTTCGGATTGGCCAAGCTGTCACGGGATATGAGCACTTCCGTCGACGCCATGACGATGACCGGCCAGTTTGTCGGCTCGCTGCCCTGGGCCAGCCCGGAGCAGGCAGAGGGACGATCCGAATTGCTGGATATTCGCACCGACGTGTACTCGCTGGGCGTAATCCTCTACCAGCTTCTGACGGGGAGCTTCCCCTACGCGGTTTCCGGTCGAATGAGCGAAGTCGTGCGAAACATACTTCAAACCTCTCCGGCGCGTCCTTCCACACTGGCCGGCGACCTTGACCGGGATGTCGAGGTGATCGTGCTCAAATGTCTTGCCAAGGATCCCGAGCGGCGCTACCAGAGCGCCGGCGAGCTGGCCCGCGATATTCAAAGATTCCTGAGCGGAGAGCCGATTGAGGCGCGCCCGGCGACGTCCATTTACCAACTACGCCAGTTCGCGCGGCGTAACAAGGCTCTGGTCGTTTCGGTTTCGGCCATCATGATGGTCCTTACCGTGGCAACAGCCGTGTCGATTGCGTTCGCGTTGCGCGAAGCGGCGGCCCGCGCGCAAACCCGAGCGGTGGCTGACTTTCAAGCGCAAATGCTAGCGGACATCGATCCGCAGACCATGGGGGCCAGGTTGCGCACGGACCTTTTGGCCAAGTCGCGAACAGCCGCGGAGCGCCTAGGCCGCACACCCGCAGAAATCGATGTCCGCGGCAAGGAACTGGAAGACGCGATCGCTGGCATCGATCTTACCGGCTGGGCTCTCACATCTCTCGACGAAAACGTATTCCAAAGAGCCCTTGCGGCGATCGAGAAGCAATTCGCCGACCAACCTCTAGTGAAGGCCCAATTGCTGCAAACCGTCGCAAGCACGGAGCGTCGATTGGGTTTGCTGGATGCTGCCACCCGACCACAGGAACTTGCGTTGGCGATCCGTCGAAATGGGCTGGGCGTAGAACATCGCGATACGTTCGCCTCAACCAGCGAAATGGGCGTCCTGCTCGAAGCCCAGGGCAAGCTTTCCGAAGCCCGGCCCTACTTCGCCGAGGCGCTGGAGAGACGCCGACGCGTTCTCGGGAACGACCACCCGGACACACTCAACTCGCTGCACGGCATGGGCCGGCTGCTCCAAAAACAAAACAAGCTGACAGAGGCCGAGCCGTACTATCGCGAGGCACTGGAGAAGTACCGCCGCGTACTTGGCGATGAACACGCCGAAACGCTCATGGTGATCAACAGTGTAGGCTTCTTGTTGCAAGCGCAAGGCCATCTCGGAGAGGCAGAGCGGCATTACCGCGAGGCGCTCGATGCGCGACGCCGCATACTCGGGGACGAGCATCCGGACACTCTAACGTCAATTAATAGCATGGGCTTTGTTCTGCACGCGCAGGACAGGCTGGCCGAGGCCGAGCCGTATTACCGCGAGGCCCTGGAGACACGCCGTCGCGTGCTGGGCGAGGGTCACCCCGACACGCTGACTTCCATTAACAACATGGGGGGGCTGCTAAGGGACCAGGGCAAACTCTCGGATGCAGAGCGGTTTTATCGTGAGGCGCTGGAGAAGCGCCGGCGCGTCTTGGGGGAGGAGCATTCCGAAACAATAGATTCAATCAACAACATGGGCTGGCTATTCGATGCGCAGGGCAAGCTCCCGGAGG
>JBGTDB010000506.1:0-7068 GCA_041748515.1 Phycisphaerae bacterium | reverse complement strand
CCAATGGGGCGGGGAAGACCACGCTTTTCCGCCTGATCGCCCGAGAGCTTCCGCCTGATCTGGGCACCATCACCTTCGCCCGCGGGACGCAAGTCTCGTACCTTCGGCAGGAGCATTCCGACCTGCCAATGCCACCGGATTCAAGTGGGGAAACCCCGGCGGCCGTACCTCATGCAAGCCGGCCGGCGGGCATGGCCCGCTTCAATACGGCTTTGCCGGGTCGGCGGGCGCAGCCCCCTATAGACCGGCCGTGCCGGGCTGGGACGCTGGACTCTAGCGGGCTGCGACCATCGGCATCGGAGGCGCAGGGCGGGCCGGGCACTTTGGAAACGCCTTTTCAAAGCGCTCTCAGCCCATCCACGGTCTACGATGAGGCGGCCGAGGCCCTTGCCGAGATTCACGCTCTCGAAAACCGTCTCCACGTCTGCGCCGAGGAAATGGCCGCCGCGACGGACGAAGCGGCGATGAAACAGCGCATGGCCGCATACGAGCGGGTGAATGCCGAATTCATCGCGGCGGGCGGGCATTCGTTTCGCACTCGTATTCACGAGGTGCTTGGCGGGCTGGGTTTTTCCGAGTCTGATCGGCACCGATCCGTCTCGACGCTGTCCGGCGGCGAACGATGCCGGGTGGCGATCGCCCGGATGCTACTGGAGGATTCGTCGCTGCTCCTATTGGACGAGCCGACGAACCATCTGGACATCGACGCGGTTGGGTTTCTGGAGAAGTACCTGGCGGGGTATGCGGGTGGCGCTCTGCTGATTTCGCACGACCGCTATCTTCTGGACCGGGTATGCGACGGTATCATCGAGCTTGAGGACCGCCGGTTGGTTCGCTACTCAGGCAACTACTCCACGTTCGCAGAGACCAAGGCGGTGCGCGAGTTGACCCGGCAGCGACAATTCGAACAGGATCAGGAATTCATCGCCAAAGAGCGGGCCTACATCGCCAAGCATCTCGCCGGACAGCGCAGCAATCAGGCCAAGGGAAGGCGCACGCGATTGGAGCGACGGCTCGGGGCCGGGGAGTTCGTCACCTCGACCGCCAAGGAACGCGCCTCGGCAAGGATCACCCTTGCGAAGTCGGAACGCGACGAGCAGGTTGTGCTGCGGTGTGATGACTTGTCGGTGGCGATGGAAGGACGCCTGCTGATTGACAAGCTGAACCTGCAAGTGTTCGGTGGCGATCGGTTGGGCATCACCGGACCTAACGGCACGGGTAAGACCACATTGCTTCGCACGCTACTTGGCGAAATCGAGCCGCACGGCGGGCACGGCCCGCTTGAAGCCGGCAATGCCGGCGGGCATGGCCAACCGGGGGCGGTCAAAACCGGGGAACAGGGCCGACCCCAATCCGGCATTGCAGGCGGGCGTTTTGAGATCTCGCCGAAGCTTCGCATCGGCTATCACGCGCAGGCCAGGGTGCATCTCGACCCGCAGCGCACGGTGGTGGATGAGTTTCGAGCGGCGCGATCGGAGTTTTCCGAAGCGCAGGCGCGGTCGTATGCCGCGAGGTTTCTTTTTCGCGGAGATGATGTGTTCAAGCCGCTGGGCGTGCTGTCCGGCGGCGAACAGTCGCGGGTGCGGCTGGCCACGCTCATACTGTCCGAGCCGGACTTGCTGGTGCTGGACGAGCCCACGAACCATCTCGACATTTCTTCGCGCGAGGCGCTCGAGGAGGCCCTGACCGAGTTCAATGGCACGATCATCGCGGTCAGCCACGATCGATACTTTCTGGATCGTGTCGCGTCTCGGATGCTGGTGGTTCGACCGAGTGGATGGCGACTGTTCACGGGAAATTACTCGGACTATCAGGCAGAGTTGGAGGCAGAAGACCAGACGGCCGTAAAGTCGAAGGCCGGCTCCGGCACTCGAAAGGCAGAGCCGCGACAGGAAGGGTCGGGTAAGGGAAAGATTTTGCCGGGGGCTGCATTGCCCGAACGGACCGTCCCGGACACATCACAGTACAATCATTTATCCGTTGACCAGATCGAGGAGATGGTGGTCGATCGCGAGATCCGCCTTGGCGAACTTCAGCAGCGGTTCGGCGAACCCGAGCTCTATAAAGACCCTGAAGCGCTTGCCGACCTGGAAGACCAGATCGAGGCCTTATCGGACGAACTGACTCGGCTCGATGCGGCGTGGCACGAGCGGGCCAGCGAATAGGCAGATACGACGGCAGGATTTCGTCGGCGACACGAATAGTAGTTCGACAATCGCGGTCCAGTCCCCCGATTATCGGCGCCGCCGTCTCCCGGCCGCTCAGATCGATTCCCGGCGCGTCCCCCTGTTCATCGGTTTTCGGCCGTCGGGATCCGATTCGCGCGATTTCGGTCGCATTTCGCCGGTGTTTATAGGCCCTGCGAAAGTCCGCAGTAAGGCGAGCAGCCCGGCAACCTATCCGATAAATCCCGCGGGCACAGCCCGCTTGAATCCGGCATTGCCGGCGGGCATGGCCTGCTTCTATCCGGCATGCCGACGGAATGCGCATTGACGGCTCGGGCGCGCCGGCGTCGATGCTGTCGTTATTGCGAGCCCGGCGGGACTCATTTGGTCCTGGGCTTATTCCGCCGGCCGGGATAGTACGATCGGTGCTTGTGTCGGTCGCGGAAGCGACGTCGCTATAGTCCGATCGTCATGGAATGGCCTAGAAACTCCGGCGTGTTGCGTCGATGAGTCGTTTGGTCTTGCGAGGCAGGGTGGGCAGTCGATCGTTAGCGGCAACAGTCGAATTCTGAATTTCCGAGTTCGAGACTTCGGATTCATCATGGGGAACGATCTAAGATTCATTATTCTGAACTCGGACGAACAGTTCGGCGCGGAGCTTCGCGAGCTTCTGCTCACCTTCCGAAACGTGAAAATCGTCGCCGAGGTCGATGACCCGACGGTACTCACGTCCGCGATGACCCAGTTTCCCGTGGATGCGGTGCTGGTGAATCTAGATCCGAATCCAGAGGCGCTGCTGCCGCTCATCGCGGACATCGCCGGTCACAATCCCGGGCTCAGCTTCTTCGCGGTTTCGGAGTCCACCGACGGGCCGCTCATTCTCAAAGCCATGCGCATGGGGGTCAAAGAGTTCTTTCCCCGTCCGGTGGATCGGGCCAATCTGGCGGAGGCCGTCGAAAAGCTTGTCGCCGGACGTAGCGGGTCGAAGGCTGGCGGGAAGCTGGTTACGGTCATCGGTGCGTCGGGCGGCGTGGGAGCGACAACCATCGCCACCAACCTTGCGGCCGAGCTTGCGGCCCTGGAACACGGCGAGGTGACCGTCATTGATCTGGACTATCGTTTCGGCCAGGTCGCCACGCTGCTCGACATCACCCCAACCTACACGCTTTCCGATCTTTCTTCTTCGCCCGAGGCATTGGACACGGGCGTCATCGCCCGCGCGCTCACCCAACATGCGTGCGGCGTGCGCGTGCTCGCCCGTCCGAATCATTTTGCTGAAGCGGACATGATTACCGGGGCGTCGTGCATGGGCGTCGTGTCCAGCCTGCTGGAGATGAACAAATACGTGGTGACCGACGGCCCGACGCGTTACGACCTCGGTGCGACTTCGGTTTTCTCGCTTTCGGATATCAGCCTGCTGGTTGTTCAACTGCTGGTGCCGTGCGTTCGCAGCGCCTCGCGGATGCTCGAGAGCATGAGGGCGAACGGGTTCAACCTCGATCGCGTCAAGCTGGTTTGCAATCGCGTGGGCCGCGACGCCGGTCACCTGACGCCGGAAAACGTAGCCGAAACGCTTAATTTGGATGTCATTGCCATTGTGCCGGACGACTGGCAGACGGTGAGCGCGGCGGTCAATCTCGGCGATCCCCTGGTGTCATACGGTCCGAAAACCAAGGCCCGAATTGCGATTCAGGAACTGGCCGAGCGTTTGCACAAGCCCGAATCGGAAACCGATGATAAGGATGTGAGAAAGAAGAGCCTGATCGGCCGCATCTTCGCCCATACATGATGCGTCTAAGACGAATCGGTGCGTTCGATTCGCGCCCGATTTCCGGTGGGAAAGGGGTTTGTCGGTGCGAGCCCGATAAGCCGGGGTTTTAACGGAATTCCGTAGCCAGAGGAGATAAGGATGTTTGGAAAACGCGCGCCCTCAGGTGTGGCAACGCCGCGCCCGGCGCCGGGATCGCCCCCTTCGGTTCCATCAAAGCCGTCGGTCCCGGTCGGCAAGCCCGGGGTCGTCGCGCCCAAGCCCAAGGCCTCCAAGGAGAAAGTCGAGCAGTTCAGTTCTCTGAAGATGCGATTGCATCGCAAGCTCATCGAGCAGCTTGATCTGACGCGAATGTCGGGGGATGACGAGTCCATTCGCGAGCAGGTCAAGGAAATCGTCTCGCATCTTGCGGATTCCGAAAATACGCTGCTGAACTTCAACGAGCGGCAGCGGCTGATCAATGAAGTGCTTGACGAGACGTTCGGACTCGGCCCGTTAGAGGTTCTGCTGACCGATCCCAATATCAGCGACATTCTGGTCAACGGCCCCAAGCAGGTCTACATCGAAAAACGCGGCGTTCTTGAACAGACTGAGATCGAATTTCGCGACAACGCCCACCTGATGCACGTGATCGACAAGATCGTCAGTGCCGTGGGACGACGGTGTGATGAAACTTGTCCCCTGGTGGACGCCCGCCTGGCCGACGGAAGCCGCGTGAACGCGGTGATTCCACCGCTTGCGATTGACGGCGCCAGCATGTCGATTCGCCGATTCGGCGCTGATCCGCTCACGTGGGACGATTACGTTGAATACAAATCGGTCACGCCGGAGATGCGGGATTTTCTGGAGGCGTGCGTCAAGGCGCACCTGAACATCGTGGTCGTCGGCGGTACCGGCTCGGGTAAGACGACGCTGTTGAACAACCTGTCATCGTTCATTCCCGATTCAGACCGCATTGTGACCATCGAGGACGCGGCGGAGCTTCAGCTTCGCCAGCCGCACGTCGTGCGCCTGGAGACGCGCCCCGCGAACATCGAGGGCAAGGGCCGTATCACAATTCGAGATCTTCTGGTCAACAGTCTGCGAATGCGGCCGGATCGCATCGTGGTCGGCGAATGCCGCGGGGCCGAAACGCTGGACATGCTCCAGGCGATGAACACCGGCCACGACGGATCATTGACCACCATTCACGCCAACAGCACGCGCGACGCCGTCTCCCGCGTCGAGACGATGGTGATGATGGCCGGCTTCGAATTGCCGGTCCGAGCCATCCGCCAGCAGTTCTCAGCCGCCATTCACCTGCTTGTACAGGCCCAGCGGTTGTCGGGCGGAGCCCGCAAGATTATCGGCGTGACCGAGGTCACCGGCATGGAAGGCGACATCATCACCATGCAGGATATTTTCGTGTTTGAGCAGACCGGGGTCGGTGCAAACGGCAAGGCCACCGGGCAGTTTGTGGCTACGGGCATCCGACCGTCGTTCTTGGATCGGCTCAAGACGAGTGGATGTGACGTGGACCCCGGGCTGTTCTCCAGGCAGGTTCTTTTGGAAGACACCGGCGAGTAGGGCTCTGCCCGCGACCTTCGGGATTGAGGATCCGTTATGATCGCACAAACGACCGCATTGCTGGCGGAAAGCAATATCTGGGTGTATCTGCTGCCGGGCGTCGGCTGCATGTTGGTTTTTTACGGGATCTACCAGGTCATCACCGAAACTTCGGTCTCGAATCAAAAGCGCATGCAAAGCCGATTGCGCGGAGAGTCGGGCAAGGACGTCAAAGAGAAAATTGCGGCAAGCATCATGCGCCGCGGGGCCATGGGTCAGGCCGCGACCTTTGCCGATTCGCTAGTCGGAAAGTTCAAGTTTGTCCCGCGACTTCAGACCATGCTGGATCAGGCGGACATGGACTGGTCTGCTTCGCAGACTCTCGTCAACCTCTGCGGCGGCGCGCTGGCCGCCGTTCTGGGACTTTGGGCCCTGGGGATCGGCTGGTTCGGGGCAATCGGGTGCGGTGCGGCCATCTTGATTCTGCCGCTGATGTGGATCAGTTTTCGACGAAAACTCAGGATGACCAAGCTGTCCAATCAGCTTCCTGACGTCTTTGAAATGATGAGTCAGGCGCTTCGGGCGGGCCACTCACTGGCCGGGGCGATTCAGCTTGTTTACGAGCAGATGCCCCCACCCATCGCCACCGAATTCGCCCAGGTGTACCACGAGCAGAATCTCGGCGTGCGGGTTGAGGAAGCTCTTCAGGCCATGGCCAATCGGGTGGACTCGCTCGACGTCAGGTTCTTTGTCACCGCGGTCATGATTCAGCGGCAAACCGGCGGCGATCTGGCCGAGGTTCTGGACAACATCAGCGGCGTGATTCGCGAGCGCATCGAACTTGCCGGGCTGGTGCGCGGTCTTACCGCGGAGGGCAGGCTTTCCGGATGGGTTCTGTTCGCCTTGCCCGCCGTTGTATTTGTCGGCTCAATGTATCTGAACCCGGCCTATGCCACCGTCCTGCTTGAAGACCCGCGCGGTCAGGTCATGCTCATGATCGCGGCGGGCATGCAGATGATGGGCATCGCCATGATCCGCTGGATTGTCAACATCAAGGTCTGATCGGGAGTCAGAGTGCGCCGGTGTGCGCTGAAGCAGACAGGCCGAGTCAGTCCGGAGATTACCAATGTCTACCTATATGATTCTCGGGGTGTTGGCCATTGTCAGCATCCTCCTTGTCATCTATGCCCTATGGCCGTCTGGCGGCGAAGAGGACGAGGCCATCAAGCGACGAATGGCCGGCCGGCGAACGCAGGGCAATCTTGGGGAGATTCGCAAGCAAGCCAAGGAATCGATGGCCCGGCGCGTGGTCGATTCTGTGGCCCCGATCGCGGTTCGCCCGGCGCAGCAGGACGCCGAGCAGATGTCGAAACTGCGGCAGAAGCTGGCCAACGCCGGCTATCGCGACGAAGGCGCGGCCACAGCCTTCTTGGCCAGCAAGACGATCGTTGCGGTGCTCGTCGGAATCGCCGCGGCCGCATACGTCTGGGCCAAGGGCATGCCGCTGGTCAATGCCGCGGGCATTACCATGATCGCGGCGGGCATGGGATTTCTGGCCCCCAACCTCTGGCTCAGCACGGCCGTGCAGAA
>JBGTDB010000505.1:0-5338 GCA_041748515.1 Phycisphaerae bacterium | reverse complement strand
CGCCTCCGCTGACGGGAATCGCGATCTGTACCTTGGGTCGGTGCGCCCAGCGATTCCGCTCGCCACGTGAAAATTCTCTTGACAGCCATGGCAATCGGCCGTAATATCAGCGTGAACCAGGCCGGGCTCAACCTCCGACCTGCGCTCGGAGAGGTTGGGGAGGCTATTGTGAAGCAGCTGCTATTGTCGACCCTCGGCGGACTGCTCGCATGCGCCGCGGCTAGCGCGGCCACGATTTCCGTTCTTCCGTCGTCCAAAATCGTGAGCATCGGCGACCGATTCGCCGTCGATCTCCACATAGCGGATCTCGGCGATGGGGTCGCGCCGTCCATCGGCGCCTTCGACGTCAACTTTCATTTCGATCCCGTCCTCATTTCGTTCGTTGACGCCGTCTTCGGAACGGGCCTCGACGTGCTCGGATTCGGCTCGTTGCAGATCGCCACCGCGAGTGTCGGCACCATCAACCTACTGGAAATTTCCCTCGATACGGCGGCTGACCTGAACAGCCTCCAGCCGGCGGCGTTCGTGCTGGCAACCCTCACGTTCGACGCGCTGATGCGCGGTACCAGCCCATTCGACCTCGCGTTGAACGCCTTGGGCGACGGGGATGGAGCGGCAATTGGGGCCGTGCTCGCCGGGGGCTTCGTCACGATCGAACAGGGAGCAGAAATCCCCGAGCCCGCATCCGGGTGGTTGGTGATTGGCGCCCTCGGGCTACTGGCGATTCTTCAACGACGAAAGAGTTCCCGAAACGGCCACGCGGTCTTGTAAGAACGGGTTTGCGGCGACGGCTACTTGTCGCTGTCAACAGGGAGGATTGGCATGAGAGTCGCCCGTTGGTTCCCGCTGGTCGTCGCTTTGATTATCAATGACACGGTTTCGGGCCAAATCACCTCCATCGAAAGAGTTCCGCAAGGATCTCCGATGGTCGACTCCCTTCCTACGAACCAGTTTCCCCGGGGCGGTAGCTACCTAGCTGTCATCGAGGGGTTCGGCCTGTTAGACGTCGGCCGCTTCGTTTCGTCGGAGCCGTGGGTCCAGGGCCGGCTACTCAGCTTCTCCGACACGCGGCTCCTCGTCGAGATTACCAGCACGAAGGTATCCGAGGCGAACAAGGCGTTCGCTCCGATTCCCGGCGTCTCCTTCACGCTGTTCACGTGGTCCTCGACGCCGATCGACTCCGGCCCAGTTACCTTTGACATTGTTGCTGGCCCGGCGCCGAAAGTTCTGAGTTGGAAGATTACAAACGATATCAAATGGATATCCGGTGGAAGCGCGGCCATCGTCGACTACGAATCGACAATCCAGCATGCTGGCAACATTTCGCACTTCTATATTGGCGGGCCGGAGGGCGGTGTCATCAAATCTTGGACGACCTCGGGCGGTCGATTCTCAACTACCTCCCGTCTTTCCATCGAGGTGACCGCACCCAAACGGTTCGAGTTCACGGACTGGCCCACCTTCTACGGAGCGGTTGACGGCGCCGGGCAGGGTGCACCCAGCGACAACAACCCCGAAAACCCCTCTCCCCCGCTCCACCTGCCCGTGATTCAAACGCAACTCGTCGATCCGGTCTTCTCTCTTCTCAGGGGTCCAAGGGTTACCGACGATCCCGAGCTGCTCGGAAATCTAGAAAAGGGACGCATTGTGGTTGGCGCCGCCGCCGACGGCGTCTCGACGCTGGTCGTCAGGGTCGCTGGCGCTCCGCCAGGCCAGGAACTCTCCTTAACCATAACGGAGGACGGTTCGGTAGCGCAGGTCGGCTCGACGAACTTCGGCAAAGCAATTGAACTTCAAGCTGACTCCCAGGGCAAGGCTTTTTATCAGTTCCGTGCCCCAGTTAACTTCGCTCGACCCGGAGGGCCGGACGACGATCGAGGAGCGCGGCTCGTAGATGTAGAGTTTCAGTCGTCGGACAACCCCGGTGTCGTTGGAAACACCGAAATCACTATCGTGCGCCCACCCGTTGTTTTTGTGCATGGACAGTGGGACAACGGCGGAACCTGGGCAGCCTTTCTCGGTGAACTGCGCGACAAATGGCTTGACTTGCCGTCTTTCTATAATCTAGTCGATTACAGCCGCTTGATACCCGGTATTACATCGACATCCCCGGCATACAGTCAGGCGATTATTGACCGGCTGGGGGGCAGCTCGATGGGGTCGAGCTATAATACTCCGATTGTGTTGGAACAAATTAAGAGCCATATTTGGAACTTTAAGGAACTCAATAACGTGGCGGCGATCCAGGCGGACATTGTGGCCCATAGCTTCGGAGGGTTGATCGTGCGCGGCATGAAAAGCCTTCGGGACTACGCGCCAGATTCCACCTTCCGAAAAGGTAGCATTCACAAACTAATTACGCTCGGCACTCCTCATCTCGGCACGCCGCTCGCCACGCAATTGCTTTCTGACGACAATTCCTGCGTCCGGAACATCCTGGCTAGGCGAAGCAAGGCTTCATTAGAAAGTGCTACCATTGCAAGTAGCCGGAACACGGAAATGATCGAAACGAAATACACAGGAAGTGTCGGAGACATGAAGGGCGACGGTAGCGGCGGCGAACTCAGTGACGCTCTCGCACGAATTCAGCGTGTCGGAGGGCCGCTGGTGCCAAGTGCGATGATCGTTGGAGTTATGAATTCGTCCAATTTAGGTAACCTAGACTGCCGCGTCTGTGCGGCCACTGTCATTCGTTTGTGCATATTTTCGCCACTAGCCCGAATGCTGACAGCCGATAACTGGCCAACGCTGCTCACGCCGGAAAGCGACGCCATCGTACCGCGCAGAAGCGCCCAGAATGGCGGCAGAGGAATTGCCCTGAATGGTGTCATCCATTCTCAAGGTGTGACGTCACTTGGCTTCAGCGGTCTTGATTTTTTTGATCCGGCGTCCCATGCTCCGGAGAGGGTCAAGCAACTTCTAAACGAGCCAACTACTGGTCCGAACTTTGAGCCGCTATGATAGAGAATTCGCATCAAGGTTCAACACGCGCGGAGACCGGCGGGATGCATCCAGCGTGGTGGAGAACCCTGCTCGGGCCAGCCGGACTGGCTAGCCGATGGTTCAGCTGTCTGATCTTCGGCCTTTCGATCGCCTTTAGCCAGACAGCGTCGACTTTGCATATTGCCTCGCCCGCCAGTGGCACGGTCGTTAATCCTGGCCAGGACGTGACCGTTGCTGTAGGAGTTACCGCTGGAACCGACATTGCTGCGATGGCGTTGGACGCGGAAGACCCGATCGGGTTTAGTGAGGAGTTGACGTCTCCACCTTACATCTTCATGCTTAGAATCCCGCTCCGGATCGGGGCTGGTGCGTATGAGGTTACAGCACTTGCACTGAGTCCAACCGGCGACCTGGTGCGCTCGAATCCGATTCAAGTTCAGGTGGAGCCCGTTGCCAATATCACCGAAATCTCCGTGAACCCACCGAGATTGACGTTCCGATCTCCCGGCGAAGTGATGCCTCTTCGAGTTTTGGCGATGAAGCCGTTCGCGATGGACATCACTGCCTCAACAGAGCTTACTGTGGTCAGCGAGAATTCCAATGTCGCTGTCGTCGGCCCGGAGGGCTTTGTCACCGCATCGGGCGCAGGACACACCATACTGCGTGTGAGTTTTCGGGACGACTACTCAGTTGTGGTGCCGGTGTCCGTTCGGAACCTGGAGCGAGGCGATTTGAACGCTGATGGCACCGTGGATCGCAACGATCTCAGTATACTGCTCGATTTTCTAAATCGGGCGGCTACGCCTCCCAGCGACGCACGCGACCTCAATGGCGATGGCGTAATCGACGCCTTGGACGCTCGAATACTCGTCACGCTATGCACACGGCCGGGCTGCGCCACCGAGTGAGGAGGCCGCGAGACGGCGGAGCCGGTTGGCATCGCAAGGAACTATTGGAACGTTGACCGGTCGGTGGGCGGCGTGTACCGCCCCTCCTCATCCCCAAAACGCCCGCTCGACGGCCCACCACAGCCCGACGGCGGCGATAGCCGCGGAGACCGGTATGGCGATGCGCCGCCGGTACCACGGCTGGCGCCGACATCGCCCCACAGCCAGAAACGACAGGCCCACCACGGTCAACTGGCCCAACTCCACGCCCACGTTGAAGCCGATCAGCGCGGCTTGACCCCAACAAGAGCGACTGGGATTCGCCTACCGGCACATCCGCTGCCGCGGCGAGCAATGACGAGATCGTTACGGGAGAACCTTGCCCAAACCGTCCGGCGCCCAGCATAGTGCGACAACGAGCAGGACAATCGCCACAACTGCAACACACGTTGGAAACCGAAATATCATAAATACTCGGAATCGGTAGACCTTGAGAAAAATATCCAAACCCAACTTGCGGACTTCGTGCTCCGCCTTCGCCGTCGTGTCGAGCGCCTGCTGAGCAAGCTTGGAACGGTCGTCGACCTTACTCTTGAAGTCACGCGCGACCTTTTCGACCCCATCCGGCGACGAAAAATCCCCATCGGCCATTTCCACACCAAGATATCGGGGTATCGAATCCTTCGCTTTCGCAAGCTCCTCGCGAATTTCGCTGAACCGCGAATCGACGGGCCAATCAAGGTAAGGCTTCTGCAAATCCTGAATATCTTTGAGCCCCCTGCGAAGAGCAGACATTCTCTCTTCGAAGGCAATCGTCAACGCTTCCGTGGCAAGTAGGAAGCGAGACTGCGCGAGGCTTCGATCTGCGGAGCTCTCGAGCCACCAACTCAGTAACAAATAAATCAGCGACGCCAGCAAGGCCGCGCGAACAACCACGGGCGATACCGTTAGTTCGAGAGTCGGGACGCTTTGAGGTACGATCCCAAATATGCTGCTCACAACAGCGGTCGAACCGGTAGCGAGGAGCGCCCGACGAAGTCGCCGAGTCGATTCGCGGGTTAGGTCGTGACCCTGTTCTTCGACGGCTCGCTTCGCCAGCTTGCCGAGCTGGGGAGGGTTCAGCGCCTCCGAAAACTTCTCCGGCGATGACAGATAGGTGTTCGCTTCCGTCTCTGGCGAACCTGACTTGTTATTTTCTTCGGCCAACATGGCAGTCGGTCATCCTCCCCCAGAACAGCGGTGACGATCACTATTATCGACAAGTGTGTGGACCCGTGAAGGCGAGGACCGCGTGCTCGTCGAGCCCTACCAGCCCCGCGCGGCTACTCCAGAAACGCCCGCTCGACGGCCCACCATAGCCCGACGGCCGCGATAGCCGCCGATACCGGGATGGCGATCCGCCGCCGGTACCACGGCTGGCGCCGAAAGCGCCCCACGGCCAGAAACGCCAGTCCCACCACGGTCAACTGGCCCAACTCCACGCCCACGTTGAAGCCGATCAGCGCGGC
>JBGTDB010000504.1:0-2029 GCA_041748515.1 Phycisphaerae bacterium | reverse complement strand
GGGGTCTACGCGGCTGCGAGCCCAGGGGCCCGTGCCGTGCTCCGAGTCGGTACGGCCTCCTGTTGCGGCACGTCATGTGTTTGCAAGCTTGCCGCGAACGGCCCGCCGCACACCCCCACGTTCGAACTCAGCGGCGAGATGTCCATCGAAGTCAACGGCGACTTCGTCAATCAGGGCGTGGTGCGCGTGGCCGACGACGCGACGGTCAACATCCTGGCGGGCATGTACCACATGAAAGCCGGGTCGATCCATGAGAAGAACGCAACTTCGCCGGGCCTGGCCACGGCGAGTCTTGTCGCCCCAAGCATCTCGATCGAGCCGGGCGAAGAGACGCCCTATTTGCTGTCGGGCGCACAGTTGGAATTGACCGATTCCATGACCATGCAATGCACCGGTCCCCTCCACCTGCAAGGAGCATCGTTGAAGGATGGAACTCTGCTACCACCCAAACTGAACATAAGCGGCGACGCGAGCCTGGCCGTCGGCGGGACATGTACCTTGACGGGAATCGCCGAATCCACCAACACCTCCACAGTTGGGGTCTCCCTGGCGGCCAACTTCGACAACTATTCGTTTTCGCCAAACCTGTTTGATTGGACGAACGGGCAAATGACACTGAACGGCAGCGATCCGCAGACCTTCGAAGTCGCCGCGGCGGATACCGGCCCCGCGGAAACTGCCTCGATCATGCCTTTTGCCATCGGAACACTCCGGATCGCGGCCGATAGCGATGTTGCTTTCGTCGATGTCTTCAACAACGACCTTTCTGACCAGGCGCCCTGCTCCGAAGCCCTTTACGTTGGCACTTTGCTGCTCGAGGCAAATGCCAGCGCGACCTTCGACAATTGCCGCGTCTATTATGACACACTCGTGATTGATCCCACCGCCTCCATTACATTTCTGGGCTGCGCGGCCGACGCCGCTCCGCCGGGCATGCTCCCGAACCCCGACGGACTGAACCGGGCGAGGTTTATTACTTTCAGGATTCCGCCGCCGACCGTGGCCACCGGAGGCACAGCCACAGCGATACGCGTGGAGCTGGTAACGATCGCATCGCCACCGGGCGCGCCCGCGGGAACGCAGGTTCGCTATGTCAATGCCGTCGGCTTTAACGGCAGCAACCACGGAGCGATGTCCATCGACTGCGGCGACGCTCCGGCCCACTGCCCAAATTTTGCCTGCGCCGTGCTCGGCTGCGAGCCGGAGTATCGCAACTGGGCGGCCGAGATCGCCGCGATCGATCCATTCGATTCAGTCATTCACGTGACCGGCGACGCGGTAGTGCCGAGTTCGATGTATTCGGTGATGCACGAATCCAAGGGTGGCACGCCGTCCTCACCGCTGCCTGTTCAGTCCGCCGAATGGGGTGACGTGGTCGTCGCCTTCGGCGTGGTCAACGTCACCGATCTCTCGGCGGTCAAAGACTGGCTGGTTGAATTGAGCGGTGCGCCGTGCAAATCGCGCGTGTGGATGCGCAGTCCGGTGAACCCGTTCGCCGACGCCAACGTTCTGGACCTGTCAAGCGTGGCCAATGTGCTGGCCGGTTCGGCCGACTACTCCGGCCCGCCAATCTCGACGTGCCCGTAGAGATGCGGCCCAGGTAGATTGGAGCCTTGAGCGAAGAGGCGATTGGTTCCCCGGTCGTGTGTTTCGACCGAGAACTCCGTACGCAGGCTGATCCTTGCTGGGATTTTGTCGAGCAACAACACCGGCGGATCGTGTTGCACGCTTCGACAAGAACATCCTACGAGACGTTGGTACGGTGGGTCACCGAATTGGATGACCGCAATCGACTCCGGCCGATTTGCGGAATTAACTGATAGCAGAATCCAAACTTGCTACCCGTACGCGCCGCGATGCCGCACACTGAATGCTCCCGCAAGCAAGAGTGCAAGGTGATCTGGCCTACGCCGTAACTCTTTGTCCCAGCGTAGTTTACGACGCGCTGCCGTCACGTTGCCAACGTGAATGTCGTGGGTTCGAATCCCATCACCCGCTTTTTCGGACGCCCCCTGTCCACAAACGACGG
>JBGTDB010000503.1:0-3391 GCA_041748515.1 Phycisphaerae bacterium | reverse complement strand
GCGGCCGCGAATGCAGAATGCCGAATCTAGAATGGCGAATTCGGAATCCGCTATTCAGCATTCACCATTCGGAACCGTTATGCCAATTGCCCGTTCCAAGACATGCGCGCAACTTGTGCTCATTCCGCAGTGTAAGAGACTAACACCTGCGGCACCTGTTCATCAGGCATTGAACCTTGCGCGAACGCGCGTTTACGATAGCGCCACTGGGGTGTCCACCTTGTCGAGGCTGGTAATTCGTCCGAGGCAAAATCTGTTCTGTTGGTCTTGGTGTAAAGGGACCATCACCGGCATCTTCGCTCAATCCAAGCCTTCGGGACGCGGATCAGTCGGAGGCCGCGGTCGCCCGTGCGAAACGGGCTTGCCGAGGGCTGCGCTATTAACAAACTCATCTGCCTGACGGGCCAGTAACCGAGCCCGCGGATCCGCACAGAGTTGGACGTACAGACTCCGCATATAGTCCTCGACAGCCGCGCTTCGATCGGCGAGGACGGAGGCCAGCGTTTCACTTTCCTCTAGAATCGCGACAATCCGGGCGGACTGTTCGTGGTCCACCCCCGCCGCGGGTCGGCTTTCGTCGCGGCCCATGCTATGGCGATGCGCGATTCCCAACGCCGCGCCCAGGACGCGGGCCATCTCGATCGCGCCGGCGGGCATTGCCCGCTTTAAACCGGCTTCGCCGGGCGGCGAGCGCTTGAGTTTATAGTCGGAGGGGTCGAGGTCTTCGCCATAGGGGTCTCGAAGATAGACAAGAAATCTGCGTCCTTGCATTTGAGCATGCCCCACCAGTAGCGGCGGCGGATCTGAAGCACCGGTGACATGTCCGGCCAGCTCGGCCGCTCGGCTGCTTCCGGGGGAATTCTCGACCAGGCCCGCCCGCACAGCCGCCGGCGGAGGTTGTTCCTTAAATTCCAGGATTACAAGCGGAGGGCCACCAACGATAGCCATTTCCAGAAGCACGAAGTACTTGTGGACCCCCTGGCTGCCGCTGCTGCCCACGCGCGTTCGGCGGACCACGTCCATGATTGCTTCGTCGGCATCTTCTCGCGTGCGAATGCGAAACTGTTTGCGCGTTTCCGGAGAGCAATTGTGTCGAACGAATTCGAGGAGGGCGACCGCCATTTCCTCTTGCATCGCCTTTTCGGCCGGTTCGAGGATGTCCATGACCGCCGAGCCCTTCATCCTCGCAGGCCGGAAGCGCGGCTTGCGCGAGGTATCGACATAACGAGCGAGGATTCGCTCCGGGTGGTTTTCGGCGGACTTTTTCAGGATCGCGGCCACCGTCGGCTCGGTCCTGATGAGATCATCGTATCCCAACTGCGCGCTCAGGTACTGTCGATACGCATTGACCATCGCGTCCGCCGCACGATGGGTTGCACTCGGGTCCAGCCGGCGTCCCGCGGCCGCTACCGAGAACTTCACCGATGCGAGTGCCCGAAGCAGGTCCAGTTGAAATGGTCCGATGACTGCCTCATCGAAGTCCACCAGGCCGAACCGGATCGACGGCCGTGGACCAAAGGAGGTTTGAAATGTGCCAACGTTGCCGATGTGAACATCGCCGTGAATCGGAATCCACTTCGATCGATCGGCCAGCCAGTCGCCGCAGTGCTGGACGCACCAGCCGTAGAATTCACCCGCGCTGCCTCGGAAGAACGTGTATTCGTCGCGGAGGAGGCTTCGAAGGCGCATTGGAAGTTCGCGCACGTCATCGGCGAGAATATAAGGCATTGACATGGCAACCGCTTCGGCCGTGAAGCGCGTGTTCGAACGCCTGTCGTTTGAATCTTCCGTCGGCGCCAGCCCGCGAGCATCCGGCGCAAGCGCCAGCCCGACGGCCAGGAAAACAATCAGCAGGGTTGCCATGGCCGTGCATCCTTTTTCCACAGGGAGAACCCGCAAGTCGGTGTGCACACAAATCAAAAGTAAGTGTGGCGCCGGAATCGCATCCGGCGCCACACGCTTACTCTGGCCTTTAAGAGTTAGCAGTCCAAAGACACAGTCTGCGATTCCCGAATGGCACCGCCGTCTCGGCGGTGAGTCCACGGGCGAGACACCCGTGCCACACCTTTTGCCACAGGCTGTTCAGCCGGCTGGCAGAAGCGCAGTTCTACTTAGCTGGCCAATATCACGCCATCCGCGCGGCGCGGTCGCCGAAGCGAACTTTTGCACCGATCAGCAGCATCAAGGCGAGCACCAGCAGTCCCCATTCGGACATCGTGGGGATCGGGGTGAATTCCAGGATGCATTCGGACGAGCAACCGTCCCCGTCCTCGACGTTGCCGTCGTCGCACTCCTCACCAGGCTCGATCTTGCCGTTGCCGCAGATCGCAATGCAATCGACGTCGTTGTTGGCCGTGCAGCCGGACGGGCAGCAGCCGTCACCGTCGAAGCATTCGGTGATGACTTCATCCGCCGGGCAGCCTACGTCCGACCCGTCGCAAGTCTCCGCTGGGTCGCACGATCCGGTGGACGAACGGCAGATCGTTCCGGCATCAGCCAGCTCGTCAAATGGACAGTCCGCCTCCAGTCCCGTGCAGAACTCGGCCACGTCGCAGGGGCCCGCGGCCGGGCGGCACTGAACGTCAGATTCTTCGAGCACATCCGGCGGGCAATCGGGGTTGGTGCCGTCGCAGGCTTCCGCCGGATCGCAAGCGCCTTCCGACGCGCGGCACTCCGCCCCGGCCTCAACCAGCTCGTCCGCCGGGCAGTCGGGCGAGACCCCATCACATTCCTCGGCCACATCGCAATCACCCGCGGCCGGTCGGCACTCGACGCCGGAAATCTCGATCTCATCGGCCGGGCAGTCGGCGCTGTCGCCGGTGCAGATTTCTTCAATATCGCAGCTTCCGACCGACGGGCGGCAAACCGTGTCAGCGGCAGCAAATCGGCAATCGATGCAGCAGTCGCCGCCGTCGCAATCTTCGCCATCTTCAACAATCCCGTTGCCGCAGATCGAACAGGCTACAAACGCGAAATTGCCGGGACTGCCCACGTCGCCGCTGGACGAGGCGTACGAGCCTTGAGCGTCACCGACTTCGGAGAACGACCACAGGTAGATGTCGTTGGCCCCCACGCCGTCCTCGCATGGGTATCCGCTGATGGTCTGGGTGCGAATGGTTCCGGAGAAGGTCTGGTCGCCGTAGGTCAGGCGATCCGCCAAAACACCCATCGCGTCGAAGATGTTGATCTGGTCGTTGCGGCCCAGGTTGTTGGTGTATTCGCCAATCACCTTGACCGATCCGGCCAGCCCCCAGTCGGTGCGAAAATCGGCCGCGTTGTCTTCGGTAAAGATGACCGACTCGCCCGCCGCCACGATACCGAACGGACTAAGATCCAAAACGCCCGGCGTGGCGCTGTCATCGTCATAGCTCCAACCGGTCATGTCGATCGG
>JBGTDB010000502.1:0-2390 GCA_041748515.1 Phycisphaerae bacterium | reverse complement strand
CGACCCCTTTCCCGATTGCCCTCAGAAGCGGCATCCTCCCTGACCGCGGTTCTTTCCACGGTAGGAATGGCGGTCTGGAGATAAACGAAATCGCCCCAGACGATCGGCGTTGAATGTCCGTGGCCGGGAATAGGGGCCTTCCAGCGGATATTCATCTCTTCGCTCCATTCGGTCGGCGGGTTGGCGTCGTAGGCGACGCCGTTGGCCGCCGGGCCGCGCCATTGGCCCCAATTCCTTTTCGGATCCTCACTGCGTCCGTCGGCCAAAAGCACGGGCGCGGCAAGTCCAAGCATGACCGTCGAGAGGATCAATCGACTCATTGGAATCTCCTTTGTTGGTGGCAATGACGCTTCGGACACCCGCCGAATCAGGCGGAACGCCCAGCTTAGCGTGTGCCGAAGGCCGTCGTGCTTCGAGAATGTAACAACAAGGGGTTCTTGGGGCTCAGATTCAAGGAGGATCCGCGGTGAGCTCCTGCCGTGGAGGGCGGCAACCCGTTCATGCGGAAGGCGCTTGCCCACGACGTGAGACGAAACGAGGATCAGGCGTATTCATACACCGGCGCCGTTTGCTTGGGCAGGGGGAGATCCGCGAGCAATTGCTCGATACGTCGAACCGTCTGCGGTGCAAGAAGGACGTCTCCGCAAATGTCGCATACCTCGGCCGGTACATGGTCGATGACGATGACCCGGCCGCCAAGCCGCACGGTATGATGGACGGAAGCTGTTTCGTACGTTCCGGGGCAGCCCGCGATGGAGCATTTCATAACCGGTTTCTCCGCTGAGTCGGCGAAACCCATTTCGGCGGCTTCGGACAATAGACTGTGATGATTATAAGCTTTGGCGACGCGGTTGTACACACAACATGAATGCTTCGGTTATTGGCATCAACACCATGAAGCAGGCAACAGGGGCCGCGGCGGTGGTCCGGGTAGTTCTCAAGCACGCTGCCGTTGGAAATGGCACTGAGCACGTCGTCGAGCCGAATTTTGTCCTCAATCATCTCACGTTGCGCGTGTAGGGTTACGCGGAAATTCCCGGTTGCCGCCAGCCGACGAACGTGTGCCAAATTGTCGTCAAGATTGCTCAATTCAATGCTCGCCTTAAGACCGGAGAACATCTTTACGGCAACCGACCTGACAAGGATGCCGATGATGGCAACTCGGTTCGAATCCGCCCTACGCCACTTCTGCCTGATCGAGCCGGACCGATACGCGGGTGGAAACGCCCGGCTCCTGCATGGTCACGCCGTAAAGCCGATCGGCAATGCTCATCGTGCGCTTCGAGTGGGTGATGATGATGAACTGCGACTCGGAGACGAACTCGCGGACAATGCGGTTGAATCGCTCGTTGTTGGCCTCGTCGAGGGCCGCGTCAACCTCGTCGAGAATCGCAAACGGGGCGGGCTTGGTCTTGAAGATACTCATCAGCAGGGCGATGGCGGTCATGGACTTCTCCCCGCCGGACATCAGCGAGATGGTCCGCAGCTCCTTGCCCGGCGGTTGGGCGACGATTTCGATGCCTGAATCGAGCAGGTTCTCCGGGTCTTCCAGAATGATGTCGGCCTTGCCGCCGCCGAACAGTTTGCGGAACAGATTGCGGAAGTTGTCGCGAATTTCCTCGAACGCCGTGCGAAACCGCTCGCGCGACTCACGATTGAGCACTTCGATCAACTCGTTGAGCTGTCCGATCGATCGGTTCAGGTCGGCCTGTTGCTCGGACAGGAACCGGTGCCGCTCCTCCAGTTCCGCAAGCTCGTTGATCGCGTCGAGATTGACGTTGCCCAGCCGATCGATTTTGGCCCGCAAATCGGCGATCTCGGCCTCGACCACCGTCCAGTCCTGCTCTTCGTGCTGGTATTCCAGGTATTTCTCGGAGAGATTCACGCCGAGTTCGTCCAGTACCCGCGCCACCAGATCGTCGCGGCGCACGGAAGTCTGGGCAACCGCCATCTGGTGTTCGTGCAGGCGGGCTTCGACTTCGGCAAGCTCCGCCCGAGCGGCCCGAACGGTATGGGCCAGCCCGTCAAGGTTGAGGCGCAGTTGGTCGCGCCGGGTGCGCAGGGCGGCCGTCTCGCCTTCGAGCTTCTCGACCCTATCTCCGAGTGCCCTTAGCGTTTCCGTACCCACGGCCACCGCCTGCTCGGCCTCCTCGATCCGCGATCGGCACTGGGCGATGTCACTTTCGGCCTGGCCGAGCGACATTTCGAGCTCGTGAATCTTGCGCCGCTGGGCGTTGATGTTCTCGGCGGCCGCCGCCCGTTTCTCAGTGAGCTGTCCAAATGCGACCTTGCTCTGGGTGATCTCCTCCTGAATCTCAGTGCGACGGCCGACGACCGCGTCGATGCGATCCTGATGGCGGGAAACCCGATCCTCGCGCTGCTTGTTCTCC
>JBGTDB010000501.1:0-9172 GCA_041748515.1 Phycisphaerae bacterium | reverse complement strand
GTCGAGGTCGTTGTGCTTGCCGCCCGCGCGGATGCACTTCTGCGTATTGGCCGCCCGCTTCAGCCGGCCGAACTCGCTGTTGGGGTCGGCCGTGCCTAGAAAAATCGGCTTGAACTGGTTCATGCCCGCGTTGGTGAACATCAGCGTCGGGTCGTCGTGCGGCACCACCGGCGACGAGGGCACGATCGCGTGCTCCTTCGAGCGGAAAAAATCGAGAAACTGCTGGCGGATTTCTTTGGAAGTCATGGTTATGAATGGAGAATGGCGAATCTAGAATGGCGAATGGGCGTACCCTTCGCAGTAATCAACATGTCTTGGATCGGTCAACGCACCGAAATAAACGGTCACATCGTTGCTTTATCACTCCGTTGGTCCGCGGCCCCGTCACTTCGTCATATCGTGGCGTAGCCTGTCCATTAAGCGAAACGTGAAGGGTCGCTTCGTGGCTTCGTCACTTCGTGCCCTTGCCCCTCGCTTTATTACTTTATCCGTGATCGGCTTAGGGTCCAATTCCGACCGATCGTTTGCCGATAGCACAATTGGGCCGATTCCTTGACAGTCTTGTGGGGCGGCCGTAATTTCTCGATCGTGAGGGCTGATCGTCCGAGGCGTCTGAAACATCGGTCGTCAAGGATGGTTTCCTTACAGCCGCGGCTCGGGTTTGGCAGCCTGCATCCGCGAAATAGTGCCTTCCGCCGTATTGGCGTCTGTTGAAAGGGAAGATTATGCGGAATTTGCTGTCAATCGTCATGGTTACGGGTGTCGGTTTGGCGCTTGCGGCTGGATGCAGGTCGGATGGCAATGGCGCGGCCGGGGCGGGAGCTTCGGAACCCAGGTCTTCTACCCCCAGAACGTCGGCCCCCGCCTCTTCCGAGCCACGGCAGCAGCCCGCACGGCCGCCGGCTGCTCAGCCGTCCAAGCCCTATGAAACGCTGACCACCAAGCCAGCCAAGGCACCGGCCCGGGCCAAGTTGACCTCGACAAACAATCCGACAACTCTGGCCGGACGGGGTGCGCCCAGTCTCGACGCCGCCGATCGCCCGGCCGCGTGGGTGTATGTCGATGGGAAGGCCGGGACTTTTGTCGACCATGAAGGACAACCGCAATTGCAGGGGGTCATCGACCAGCCGATCGGCCGATCGCCGACCATTCGGGTCGAGGCGTACGACCCGCTGCTCGGGACGCCTCGCGATCTGAAGTATCTGCTTCGGACGGTCGAGTCGGCGGACGGCAACATGATCAGCTATGCCGTTTCGAGTTACGATGGGACGTTTGAGGTTGGCAGGGAATATTCACTGCTGAATCCCGGGGAGAACTTTGTCGTTCGCAACTGGCACTCCGGCGACGAGGTTCGACAAATCGCTCCGCTTTCGCCGGGTACATACATGATCGCTGCCACGGTTGCGAATCGGGACTCAAACAAATCCGCCGCTGCCGTCACCTATTTTACCGTGGGGCACGGCAAGTAGCTTTTCGCCACACGTCACGAGACTTGAACCAGTTTCTTTGTTTCAGGGCTTCAGGCCCGCAGCTGCCCGCTGGAAGACACCTTAAAGCATCTCTTCCTGTTATCAAGCTTTAACGCTTTCCAATTCTGCCATTTCCTGGCATGATCTGCTATAATTTGGCAAAGGAGCTGCAGGCATGACATCGCTAAATATCTCGCTTCCGGAATCGATGCGGACCTGGATCGACCAGCGGGTGAAAGAAGGCGGCTACAGCACGGCCAGCGAGTTCGTCCGCGAAGTCCTTCGCGAGGCTCAGAAATCTCGGGCCCGGCAGGAGCTCGAACAGAAACTCATCGAGGGGATCGAATCCGGCCCGGCGACAGCGATGACCGAGGCCGATTGGGATCGCCTCAAGCAGCTCGCGATCAAGCGTGCCGCGAAGCGGAATGCGCAATGAGCCTGCGGATCGACAAAACGCCCGCGGCCCTTGGCGAGATTGGTGCGTTCATTGGTGAGGGCAGCTTCCGCGCGGAAGCGAGTTTCAAAGGTCAGTCCGCGCGGATTTCCCGATATTGCATGTCATTCGCGAAGGGCTCAAGCCTTCGCAGCGCCGCATTCTTGTGGCCATGAACGACCTGAACCTGGGTCCGCGGGCGCAGACCAAGAAGTGCTCCAAGATCAGCGGCGACACGAGCGGCAACTACCACCCCCACGGCGACGCGGTGATCTATCGGGCCTTTCTTTGCACGTGGCCGTCCACCTTGGCGCAACGACTCGGTGTGATACAATTTCGGGCCGATGCGAATCTATCTCGATGCCTGTTGTCTGCTCCGCCCTTTCGACGATCAAACACAACAGCGCGTCCGGATGGAAAGCGAGGCAGTGTGCGCGGTACTGGAACTTTGTGCTGCGGGCGTCCATGAATGGATTTCCAGCGAAGCCATTGAGGAGGAGTTGCTCCTCGACGTACAACCAGACCGCGGCGGCGCCCTGGCCGCGATGCTTCGTTTCGCAAGCGAGCGGCTCCTGATTGAAGATCGTTCAACCGTTACCGCCGAGCGGTTCGCGGGCCAAGGAATCGGGGCGATGGATGCCGTCCATCTGGCGCTGGCGGAACACGGCCGTTGCGACGTACTCTTGACCACCGACGATCGATTGATCCGTCGAACCGCCGCTTTCGACGCCGTGCTGCAAGTAAAGGTACAGAATCCGACAGACTGGCTCCTTCGAGAGTTGCAAAATGATTCGTAAGAACCCAAGCCTTCGGGATATCCGCCGCGAAGGGGTCGAGGCACTACTGGACCGCCTCGGTCCGGTAGGAACGATTCGGTTCCTTCAACAGTATGAAGACGGCCACGGCAACTACACGGAAGAACGCCGCCGCTGGCTCGACGGGCTGACCGTTAAGGAAATTATTGAAAATGTCCAACGTCGACGCACTCTCGATTGATATGGATGGAAACGAAACACCGGCCCCCAAATTCGCAATTTGATAACCAACCGCAAGCGTGACCGAACCATCAGGGAATAGAAATGATTGACGACCTGTTTAGCGAACCCAATGGCAGCGCGATCCAAAGGACCGAACTCCGGACCGGACCGCCTCTCGACTACATTGCGGAAAAGGTCCAGAACGCGATTAAACATATTCATCGTGCATACACTGAAGGCAGGTCAGCCATTCCCGATGACCTTTCCTATCCCCTCGCGTCGAACGGATTGGCCTCACCAATCTCAATCAAAGAAGACTTGATTCTGGGGCCAATCGAAGATGCCTTTCGCAAGTCGGTTGTCGCTTACTTGGCCCTACTTAATCTTCTTGCTTTGGCGAACGACCATGCGCTGTTCGGTCGGCTACTTCGGTCCTCTCCAGAGCAGTTGAGACAATGGTTGAATCGTATCACCCGCCAAGGTTCTTTGCTTGGGGAGTGATCCGATCCACGTAATTCGCTAACGCCGTCAGAGTGCGTGGGTGAGTCCACAAGAATACCCATTCAGGTGATAGGAAGGATATGACCGATACCCCCACTGCCCCGACCCAGCAGCCCGAACGCATCGTCGATCATCGCCTGATCGACGAGATGCAGGATTCGTACCTCACCTAGTCCATGAGCGTCATCATGGCCCGGGCGTTGCCCGACATTCGCGACGGGCTTAAGCCGTCGCAGCGCCGCATCCTTGTGGCCATGAACGACCTGAACCTGGGCCCGCGGGCACAAACCAAGAAGTGCTCCAAAATCAGCGGCGACACCAGCGGCAACTACCACCCCCACGGCGACGCGGTGATCTATCCGACGCTCGTCCGCCTGGCCCAGCCTTGGAACATGCGCGAGACGCTCATCGAGGGGCAGGGCAATTTCGGCTCGGTGGACGGCGATCCGCCCGCGGCCATGCGATACACCGAAGCCCGAATGTCCCAGGCCTCGGTTCTGATGCTTGACGATATCGAATTCGAGACCGTCGACTTCGTCCCCAATTACGACGGCTCCCGAACCGAGCCGACCGTCCTGCCTGGCAAGTTTCCCAACCTGCTGATCAACGGCGGCACGGGCATCGCCGTGGGCATGGCCACCAACCTCGCCCCGCACAATGTGGGCGAGATCTGCGACGCTTTGTTGCTCTATCTCGACAACCCCAACGTCAGCCTGGCCGAAATCATGAAGGTCGTACCCGGCCCGGACTTTCCCACCGGCGGGCAGATTTGCGGCCGACGCGGAATACTGGACGCCTATAGCACCGGCCGGGGCAGTATCACCCTTCGCGGAAAGTGCCACGTCGAGGAAAGCCGGGGCGACAAGGAGACGATTGTCATCACGGAATTGCCGTACGGCGTCCTACGAAGCAGCGTGGTCGAGAAAGTGGCCGCCGCGGTCAAGGGCGGGCAGATCAAGGACGTTTCCGCGGTCAATGACGCCTCCGATCGCAAGCACGACGTGCGCATCGAGGTCGATCTGAAGCGCGACGCGAACTCCGACGTCATCATCAACCAGCTTTTCCAGTTCACGCCGCTCCAGTCGAACTATCACATCATGAACATCGCCCTGGTCGATCGCCAGCCGCGCACGCTGACCATCAAGCAGATGCTCGGCCTGTACGTCGATCATCGCAAGGACGTGATTCGAAGGCGGACGCAATTCCTCTTGCGACGGGCCAAGCAGCGGGCTCACATTCTTGAAGGCTTGATCCTGGCCGTCGGAGACATCGACGAAATCATCGAGCTCATCAAGAAATCGCCAGATCCGGCCACCGCCCGGGACCGCCTGATGGCCAAGCCGCTTCGCCTATTGGAGCAGGCTACGTTGCAACGACTTCTGGCCAAGTCGTTCGTTGACCGCTTCGGCCAGGCCGACCACCACCTGACGGCCGTGCAGGCCCAAGCCATTCTTGCGATGCAACTTCAGCGGCTGACCGGCCTGGAAATCGAGAAGCTGGCCGCCGAATACAACAAGCTGGTCGAAGAAATCGAGGGGCACGAGGCCATCCTCCGCGACGAGCGCCTGGTGCTCGACGTCATCCGCGAAGACATCCACGAAATGAAGGACACGTTCAAGAGCAAGCGCCGCACCGAAATCGTCGAGGCCGTCGGAGAGTTCAGCATGGAAGAACTCATCCCCGATGAGCAGGTCGTCGTCACCATCACGCGCGAGGGATACATCAAGCGAACCGACATGGAGTCCTATCGCAAGCAGGGTCGCGGCGGTAAGGGCATCCGCGGCGGGACAACCAAGGAGGGGGACTTCCTGGAACATCTGTTCGTGGTCTCGACCCACGACTACCTGCTGTTTTTCACCGATCGCGGCCGGGTCTACTGGGCCCGGGTTTTTGACCTTCCGATCATGGCTCGAACGGCCCGCGGCCGGTCCATCGCCAACCTGCTCCAGATGCAGCCCAACGAGTCTCACCGAGCCGTGCTGCCGGTTGCGGAGTTCGAGGAATCGTTTGTGTTCTTTGGCACCGCCAAGGGCACGGTGAAGAAAACGCCTATGGCCGCGTTCAGTCGTCCAAGGAACTCGGGCATCATCGCCATCACGCTCGACGCCGATGATTCGCTGGTTAACGTGGTCCGCACATCCGGCGATAACGAGATCGTTCTGGGCAGCCGAGACGGCATGGCCGTCCGCTTCCACGAGGGCGACGTGCGGGCGATGGGCCGAAGCGCCCACGGCGTACGCGGAATGAACCTCGCAGCCGAAGACATGGTTGTCGGCATGGTGGCTATCAACCCGGGGATGTCGCTGCTGACTGTGTGCGAGTTTGGCTATGGAAAGCGCACCGACATCGAGGAATATCGAAAGACCCGTCGCGGCAGCAAGGGCGTGATCAACATCAAGACCACCGACCGGAACGGAAAGGTGGTCATTATCATGGCCGTGGTGGACGACGACGAGCTGATGTTCATCACTGCCGGGGGCATGATGCTCCGCACCGACCTGTCCGCCGTCCGCGAAATCGGCCGGGCCACCCAGGGCGTCCGTCTCATCAAGCTCGACGAAGGCGACCGCGTCGTCGCCGCGGCGAAGATTGCAAGGGAAGAAGATGAAAGTCCAGACGACGAGGCAATCGGGGAAGTTCGCCACGAACCGGATTCCGATATTGCTAACGACGGGTCAGGATTGACAGATCCCGGACCCGAAGCTTGAGGCTAAGCTGCCGAACCTGACTGCGTCAGAACTGGCTTTCAGAATTAATACTACTGATCGCGGTTTCTGACGGACGGTCGCGAATCTGGCGGCGCGAATCCTAAGTGTCGTCCTGATTCGAGCCGTAGCGAGGGCTCGTTGGGGGCATTGACCTGATACTTGTTTGTTGAGTTGAACGATGGGAAAGAATTCTCAAATGTCCACAATTTCGAGAGAAGCGCCCAGGGAGAAAATCCGGGTCATTATCGTCGGCGCGGCCGGCCGAGACTTTCATGACTTTAACGTCTTTTGGCGGCAGCACGCTCGATACGAGGTGGTCGCCTTTACGGCCGCGCAGATCCCGGATATCGAGGGACGCGTCTATCCGCCGGAGCTTTGCGGCGACCGGTACCCCAACGGCATTCCCATCGAGCCGGAGGAGAAACTGGCCGAACTCATCGAAAAATATGACGTTCATCAGGTGACGATGGCCTATTCCGACGTCTCGCACGTGGACGTCATGCACAAGGCAGCGATTGTCAATGCCGCCGGAGCGGACTTCCGCATCATGGGACACAAGCACACCATGCTGAAGTCCACTAAGCCGGTCATAGCCGTTTGTGCCGTTCGCACCGGCTGCGGCAAGAGCCAGACATCGCGTGCGGTAACCCGAGTGCTGAAGGAAATGGGCAAGCGCGTCGCGGCCGTGCGACATCCGATGCCCTATGGCGATTTGACAAAGCAAATTGTTCAGCGGTTTGCGACTCTCGAAGATCTGGATACGCATCATTGCACGATCGAAGAACGTGAGGAATACGAGCCGCACATTCGTGCGGGCAACGTCGTCTTTGCCGGTATCGACTACGAACGCATTCTGCGGCAGGCCGAAAAAGAAGCTGACGTCATCCTTTGGGACGGCGGCAATAACGACCTCGCCTTCTACAAGCCGGACCTGTACATCGTCGTGGCCGATCCTCACCGACCGGGACACGAAGTACAATACTATCCGGGCGAAACCAACGCCCGCCTTGCTGACGTGGTCGTGATCAACAAAGTTGATACCGCCAAGCCCGAGGATGTCAAGACCGTCGAAACCAACATTCGGCGTATCAACGCAAAAGCACGAATGATACGGGCGGACTCGCCGGTATCAGTTGCCGACCCTGGCGCAATCAAGGGCAAGCGTGTATTGGTCATTGAAGACGGTCCGACGCTGACTCATGGTGAAATGACCTTCGGTGCCGGGCATGTGGCGGCGAAGAAGTTCGGTGCCGCAAAGATTGTTGATCCACGGCCCTTTGCCGTGGGCTCCATCAAGAAGACCTTCGAGAAATATCCGCACGTTTCGGAGGTGCTGCCCGCGATGGGTTACGGCAAGAAGCAGATGTCGGAATTGGAGAAAACGATTAACGCGGCCGACTGTGATCTTGTGCTTATCGGAACGCCCATTGACCTGGGAACACTTTTGAAGCTCAACAAACCAGCGATCCGCGTGACTTATGAGCTGGGCGATGCGGCGACTAAGGCACTGGGCAAGGAAATAGCGAATGTCCTTGGAAAGTAGACCTGGGATCGCTTAAGGGGATTCCTGCGCGCCGAACCGTGCGATGGTGGCTGGGCGGCCAACGGCACAATCAGCGCCGGCACCCGATGGTCGGCTTCGATTGCGCTGCGGATTCGACCGACACCTCGACCCACCCGTCGCTTCTGTAAACCGTCTTAATGTACCGAAATCCACGCAATTCGCGGCCGTCAGCGGCCAGCTTTCCTGAAAGATTCTTCACCGCGGCGACCTCGGCCGCCCGCCGGGCCATCAATTTCGCCCGCGGACCGGCCATTCGGGCAGGCGGACGGCCAAGGCCAGTTGCCCGGACGACGGCCGGCTCGGCTACCGCCATGTATTGCGGCTGGCTTTGCGGCGTGGTCATTAGGAGGCAGAGAAGGACGTTTGTGGTTACCATGCGACGGATCCTTTCGGGCGGTTCTGCAATACCTGACAGCCGTCCGAGCCCCTGGTTAGTCTGATTTCGCCCTGATGCAGCGGGAACGGCCTCGCGATTGCGCGAATTCAAGACATGGTTAACCGGACGCCCACGATAACCATGGTACGTCACCGAAACGACGTAAGTCGGCGGCTCCCGCACAGGGCCATACCTGGCCTCGCTGTCATTCCATTGATTCTCGCGACCGAACTACTTGGCCAGACCGCCGCCCCCCGCCCCGAACCGGACTCATTTGTCAATCAGCAGCGTGCCATCCAACGCCGGATGGCGGATGAATTCGATGCGCAGATGGCAGAGGTCCAGCGCGTGACGTTTGACTGGGGCGGCTGGTACAGCTTGCACGTTTTTCTATTCGACGACGGTGTCGAAAGCTCACGCACGTTTCGCCGGCATGATCTTCGTCTCTGGACTCGGGCGTCGATCGACGACGGCACCCATCAGTTTTATTTTCGTGCTAGAACCAGTTTTCTGGATTTCAACGCGGGCGATTCCTACGACGGCAACGACGACGACGTCGAAGGCCCCAAATTAGAGCGAGGCGTCTACCGTTTCGACTTGGCTCGGGCCCTTAACACTTACCAGGGCCGCGACGCCGAATACAACCTGGTCGCAAACGTCGGCCGCGACCTCGTCGTGTTCGGAACCGGGCTTGCGCTTTCGACGCCGATTGATCATGTCTCGATGACTGCGTCCTTCCGGGACTTCGAATTGACCGCGCTGGCCGGGCGCACGATCGGCAGCTCGCCGGACATTGACTTGACCCGTCCCATCGACCGAACGCGAAGAATATTCTACGGGGCAGAGTTGAATTATCGTGGACTAGAGCGTCATCGGCCCTTTACATACGTGTTGTGGCAACGAGACCGCAACAGCGATCGCCCTGTCCCGATTGGGCAGCAATTCGATTACGACAGCTTCTACTACGGCCTGGGCTCCTCGGGCGAAGTTGTTGATAGATTGCGCTATGGGGTTGAGCTGGTCTACGAGTCAGGCCGAGGCTCGAATTACGGCATTCTTGCCGGTCGAAACCGAATTCAGGCCTTCGGCACTCGGGCCGAATTGGAATACCTGTTCCCAGGCGAGCATCGGCCGAGAGCCTCCA